>JAPKZL010000049.1 GCA_026393795.1 Candidatus Aminicenantes bacterium
TGTCGGTCACGGCGCTGCGCGACGCTCAAAACGCCATCATCGGCTACCTGCTGATCGGCACCGATAATACCGCGCGCAAGCAGGCGGAAGATGCTCTGGTCAAGGCGGGGGCGCTGCAGAGCGCGATATTCAACAGCGCCACCTTTTCGAGCAACGCCACCGACGCCAAGGGCGTCTTCCCGATTTTCAATGTCGGCGCCGAGCGCATGCTGGGCTACGCGGCCGCCGAGGTCCTGAACAAGATCACCCCGGCCGATATTTCCGATCCGCAGGAAGTGATCGCGCGCGCCAAAGCACTGAGCCTGGAGCTGGCCACCCCGATCGCGCCCGGCTTCGAGGCCCTGGTATTCAAGGCCTCGCGCGGCATCGAGGACATTTACGAATTGACCTACATCCGCAAGGACGGCAGCCGCTTTCCGGCCATCGTGTCGGTCACGGCGCTGCGCGACGCGCAAAGCACCATCATCGGCTACCTGCTGATCGGCACCGACAATACCGCGCGCAAGCAGGTCGAAGAGCAACTGCGCTGGACCGAGGAGAGTTTCCGCCTGATGGTTGAAAGTGTAAGCGATTACGCCATCGTCATGCTGGATACAAACGGGTGCGTGGTCAGCTGGAACAGCGGTGCGCAGCGGATCAAGGGCTACGTTGCCGATGAAATCATCGGCCAGCATTTCTCCCGGTTTTATCCGCGCGAAGATATCGATCGCGGCATGCCGCAGCGGGCTCTGGACGTCGTGTCCGCCAAGGGACGGTTCGAAGACGAAGGCTGGCGGGTGCGCAAGGATGGCTCGGCTTTCTGGGCCAACGTGGTCTTTACGGCCATACGGGACCAGCAAGGCAACTTACGCGGCTTCGCCAAGCTGACCCGGGACCTGACCGAGCGCCGAAGCGTGGAAGCGGAGCTCACCAATGCCAAACTCTTGGCCGAAAAGGCCAACCTAGCCAAATCCGAATTCCTTTCCAGCATGAGCCATGAACTGCGCAGCCCGCTCAATGCCATCCTCGGGTTCGCCCAGCTGCTGGAGTCCGATTCCCCGCCGCCGACGCCCGTCCAGAAAGAGGCCATCGCCCAGATCCTCGGAGCGGGATGGCATCTGCTGAAGCTGATCGACGAAATTCTCGATCTCGCCAAGATCGAGTCCAAGCAGGTGCCGCTGTCGCGGGAGCCGGTGTCGCTGGCCGATGTCATGCTCGAATGCCAGGGCATGATCGAGCCGCAGGCGCTGCAGCGCGCTATCCGCATGACCTTCCCTCGCTTCGACAAACCATGTTTCGTCCTGGCCGACCGGATCCGGGTGAAGCAGGTTCTCCTTAACCTGCTTTCCAACGCCATTAAATACAATTCCAAAGGAGGATCGGTCGAGGTGGCATGCTCCGAGAGCGCCACGCCGGGATTCGTTCGCGTAAGCGTCAAGGACACCGGCGCGGGGCTGTCATCGGAACAACTGGGGCAGCTGTTCCAGGCGTTCAACCGCCTCGGACAGGAAGGCGGCGGCGAGGAAGGGACCGGCATCGGTCTCTTGGTGGCCAAGCGGCTGGTCGAGCTGATGGGGGGTGTCATCGGCGTGGAAAGCACCGTCGGGGCGGGCAGCGAGTTCTGGTTCGAACTCAGCGCCTGCGCCGAACCGCAACTTTCCCTGGAAGTAAGCGAAGCCGCGGCATTGGCGCATCCGCAGCTGACCCACCGCGAGGGGCTGCACACCCTGCTCTACGTAGAGGATAACCCGGCCAACCTGAAGCTGGTCGAGCAGATCATCGCGCGCCACCCCGACATCCTGCTGCTGAAAGCCGTGAACGGGAACATTGGCATCGAAACGGCGCGCCTGTCCCAGCCGGATGCGATCCTGATGGACATCAACCTGCCCGGCATCAACGGCTTCGAAGCCCTGGAGATCCTGCGCGCCGACCCGGCCACGGCGCACATCCCGGTCATTGCCATCAGCGCCAATGCCATGCCGCGTGATATCGAAAGGGGCCTGAAAGCCGGGTTCTTCCGCTACATCATCAAGCCCAACAAGGTCAATGAGTTCATGGCGGCGCTGGATATGGCGCTGGCGCATGCAGAAAACAATCCGCTCAAAGCGAATCAAGCCAAGCGACCATCATGATCAGTCAAGCGGACATTCTTCACGGCAACGTCCTGATCGTCGACGATCAGGAAGCCAACGTGCTCCTGCTCGAGCGCATGCTGCGCGGCGCCGGCTATGTTTCCATCTCGACCACGATGGATGCGGGCGGGGTCTTCGGGCTCCACCTGACGAACAGCTACGACCTGATCCTGCTCGATCTGCAGATGCCCGGCATGGACGGATTCCAGGTCATGGAGGGGCTCAAGAAAATCGATCCCGACGGCTACCTGCCGGTGCTGGTCATCACCGCCCAACCGGCTCACAAGCTGCGCGCGCTCCAGGCCGGCGCCAAGGATTTCATCAGCAAGCCGTTCGAACTGGCCGAGGTGCTGGCGCGCGTGCGCAACCTGCTGGAGGTGCGCCTGCTGCAAAAGGAATTGCACGAGTACAACAAGGTGCTGGAAAACCTGGTGCTCAAAAGGACCGCCGAGCTTCAGGAAAGCTTCCTGGAAACCGTTTTCACGCTGACGCGCGCGGCGGAACACAAGGATATAGACACCGGCACTCACGTCAAGCGCATCAGTTATTACAGCCGCGAGCTGGCCCAGATGCTCGGCCTGGATGAAGAGTTGATCAACAAGATCTTTATGACGAGCCCGATGCACGATATCGGCAAAATAGGCATTCCCGACCATATCCTGCTCAAGCCGGGCGGCCTCACGGCGGATGAGTGGGAGATCATGAAGGCGCATACATCGATGGGCGCGCAGATCCTCGGCAGCAGCATGTCACCCTATCTCAAAACAGGCGCCGAGATCGCGCTCAATCACCATGAACGCTGGGACGGGGAAGGTTATCCGCAGGGCAAACGCGGCAAGGATATTCCCCTGTCGGCGCGCATCGTAAATATTTGCGACATCTACGATGCCCTCAGAAGCAAGCGGCCCTACAAGCCCCCCATCGACCACCTGCGGGCCATGGAAATCATCACCGGCGGCAATAGCCGCAATCAGCCGGAACAGTTTGACCCGGTTATCTTCGTCATGTTCAGGCAAAATCACCAGGCATTCCGGGACATCTTTGCGGCATACACGTTATAGACCCTGGTGTAAACTATCCGAAATATACGAAAACTGCTTCTTGAAAAACTTCTAAAAATTCCTCCGGCCCAGCAATAGTCGTACGAACAGGATCTTTCTACAACCTCGCCATATCGAAAATTTATTTCTTTTCCTTGTGGAAAAATATTGCAAAAATGTATTGATTATTGGTAAAATAATTTTCGGTGCATATGAATTGCCGATGGAAAAAATATTAATCATTCATTCCGACAAAGTGGGCAGCGAAAGGATCAGCAATGCCGTAATCCAGATGGGGCATGTCCCGTCGATCGCGCGCACGCTGGCAGAGGGGCTCCAGAAAGTCCGCTCCGAGCCGTTCGCCATCGTTTTCCTCGAGGCCGAGTTGCCCGACGGCTCCGGCCTGGACAGCATAGCCAAAATAAAGGCCAGCGGCTTTTTCCCGGAAATCATCATCATCACCGGATTCGGCAATCCCGATGAAGCCGAGCTGGCCATCACCAACGGCGCCTGGGATTACCTCGAAAAGCCGGTCTCGCTTGAGCTGATCAGGCTTCACGTCAACCGCATCCATGAATTCAGAGCCGAGAAAGGGCTCCGCAAACCCCCGGTCAAGCTGGAAAGGAAGGAGATCATCGGCAGCGCCAAGCGGCTCGAGGCAAGCCTTGAGCTTCTCGCCCAGGCGGCGCAAAGCGATGTCAATATCCTCATCGCCGGCGAAAGCGGGACCGGGAAGGAGCTTTTTGCCAAGGCCATTCATATGAACAGCCGGAGGTCGACGGGCAATTTTGTGATCGTCGACTGCACCGCATTGCCGGAAACGCTCGTCGAGAGCGTTCTTTTCGGGCATGTGCGCGGTTCTTTCACCGGGGCGTATATCAGCCAGGAGGGGTTGGTCAAGCAGGCCGACAAGGGGACCCTGTTTCTCGACGAGATCGGCGAGCTGCCCATGGCGATCCAGAAGACCTTCCTGCGGGTCATCCAGGAGCACCGCTTCCGCCCGGTGGGAGGGAGCCAGGAGATCAACAGCGATTTCAGGCTGGTGGCGGCGACCAACCGCAGCCTGGAGAACATGGTCGCGCAGGGGCAATTCCGCGAAGACCTCCTCTTCCGGCTCCGCTCGCTGGTGCTGGAATTGCCGCCGCTGCGCGAGTGCCGCGAAGATCTCAAGGAATTGACATTGCACTACATGGGCACCCTCTGCCAGCGCTTCGGGCTGGAACCCAAGGGATTCTCCCAGGAATTCTGGAATACCCTTCAAAATTACAAATGGCCGGGAAACGTCCGCGAATAGATCCAAGCCCTGGAGAAGGCTTTGCTTGCCGCCAAGGAGGAACCCATACTCTACCCGATCCACCTGCCGACCTACATCCGCATCCACGTGGCGCGCAACGGCATTGTATCGACGACGCCTGCCGCATTTCCGGCTTGTCCCGCTCGCGCCTATATGCCCTGCTTAAAAAATACCGGTTGTCATTCAACATCAAACCCGATTGATCTCGAGCTTGCCCCGGAAACATCTTTTTTTTATAAGTTGGCATCATTTTTGATTGATATTTTTTGCAAAGAAGAGTAATTCATTGCTCTTTGCGAGAGGAATACGAAAATGCAACTCCTTTTTTATGCTAGCAAAAATGACCAAAATGAAAAAAGGCTTAAAGAGGCGATCCAATCTGCATCCTTGGCAGGAATTATCGAGCATTTCACCAGCTTGGATGATTTTCGGGACAGGCTGCGCAGCATTATCGAACCGAATTCCATCATGGTTCTGGCCGCGGTCAACAGGGAAGAACTGCTTAAAATGCAAGCCTTCAGCGACATGTTGACCGAGATTTACATCATCCTGGTGCTCCCTGACCGGCAGAAGGACACCATCCGCTTGGCCCATTTATTAAAGCCGCGGTTTCTAAGCTCAATCGAGGATGATTTCAAGGATCTGAACCAGATCGTTGCCAAGATGATCCAGGCTCCCCATGGCCCGTCCAAAGATCCGATTGCCAGCGGCAGCCCCCCGGGGATTCCCTGATCACGGCCCTGGGGAACAATAGCGAGGAATAGGTTGAAATCGAGTCTTGAAAACCGATAAAATTCCTGTCAATTAAGATATTTCTTTCTTTTCAGGACGATTTTTAATTAATCTCACAGCCAATCTATCTCAAACGGGAGGCCTGACAGGGGGGGGAAATTTTCCCTGACAACCGGGAAATATACTGGCAATTGGCATGGAAAGTGCTTAAAGAATCATGGAACGATTGGAACATTAAAATGGAGGTGTTTCATGTCTAAAAAGTTCATGACTTTTCTTATCGCGGCGATCTTTCTTGCCGCTGCCGTCCCGGTATCCGCACAGGCCGTGCTGATGAACTCGGCCGAGACCATCAACAAGGGCAACCTCAAGCTGGCCATATTCCCGACCGTGCTTTTCGGCAAAAACGGCGGCGACTCGGTGTGGGGCGTGGCCGGAAGGTTCGGCTACGGGCTCACCCGGAGCGTCGACATCGAGGCCAAGGTCGGGTTCTTCAAGGGCCTCAAATACTTCGGAGCCGATATCGAGCTCTGGTTCCTTAGGGGGGAGAGTTTCAACGGCTCGGTCGCGTTGGGCGGACATATGACGAAATATGACGGCGGCGGAGACACCAACGGCATCGACGCCTCACTCCTGTTCAGCCACAGACCGGTGAAAAATCTGGAAATCTACGGCGGCCTCATGCTCGCTTTCGACAAGGTCAAGAACACGGACATCAACTTCACCCGGATCCATTTCGTGCCCGGGATCGAGTATCGCATCAGCGCTGACCTTGATTTCCTGGCCGAGTTCGGCATAGCCCTCAACGACGACTCCCGCAGCTATGCCAGTGTGGGCTTGGCGTTTTATTTTTTACGCTGAAGCCTGACGCCCCGGGACT
>JAPKZL010000050.1 GCA_026393795.1 Candidatus Aminicenantes bacterium
ATTTGCGTTCCCTACGGAAGAAAATCTCCACTGCATTTTTTTTGGACATTGGAATTTGGAATTTGGAATTTTAGTCACACTATGGTTTCAGCAAGTTTGGAATTCGCTGAAACCAACTAGTGTGACTATGGAATTTGGAATTTGTGATTTGGAATTTAAGTCCTACGAGAGAACCATCTGATGGCTCTCTACATCGTCCCGACGCCGATCGGCAACCTGCAGGACATCACCGAACGGGCGGTCGTCGTCCTGCGCCGGGTCGACTTCATCATCGCCGAGGACAGCCGCTACTCGCAGAAGCTTCTCAACCACTTCAACATCAAAAAACGGATCATCAGCCATTACCGTCCCAAGGAGGAAACGCAGGCGGAGAAGATCCTGGCCCTGCTCACCGGCCAGGACGGGGCTTTGATCACCGATTCGGGCACCCCGGCCATCTCCGATCCCGGCTTCATCCTGATCGCCAAAGCCATCGCACGGAACATCCCGGTCATCCCCCTGCCTGGGCCGACCGCCTTTGTCCCGGCCCTGGTCGCTTCGGGCATCGATCCGCGCCGCTTCATCTTCCTCGGCTTTCCCCCGCGGGGACGAAACGACCTGCACACTTTCTGCAAATCCCTGGCTCCCCTTCCCTATACCATGGTGTTTTACGAATCGCCGCGGCGCAGCGAGGAATTCCTGCGCAGCGCCGCCGCCGTGTTCGGCGCACGCCCTTTCGCCCTGGCCAAGGAATTGAGCAAGAAGCATGAAACGATCATTCGCGGCCGTTTGGATGAATGGCCGCAGGCGCTGAAAGACCAAACTATTCTGGGAGAAATCGTCATCGTCATCGCCGGCACCGGGGCCAAGGCGCACCCGGTCGAACCGCCGCCGCTGCTGCGGAGCATCGAGGACGTTTACGTCTATTTCCGCGAACGCCACGGCCTGGGTAAAAACTTGCTGAAGAAGATCCTCATGCAAAAGAAAGCAAAAAAAGCGGCCAAACGAGGTTCGGATGCCGGGTAAACGTTTGGAACGAAACCACCGCCGGCAGCGGTTTTTTGGCGCCGCCCTCCTCCTGCTGCTCGCTTTGGGTGAACCGGGCTCCGCCCAGGACGAGGCCGCCGCCAAACCGCTCGAGCCGGCCCGCGGCGGCTTCGTGGTCGCCCCGGTCGTCTACTACACCCCCGAAACGCTTTTTTCATGGGGCATCGTCGGCATCCATTATTTCCGCTTCGGCCGTTCCGTCGTCCCCTCCCGCCTTTCTCATTACCGCTTCAACCTGGTCCGCACCCAGAACAGGCAGACCATCGCCCAGGTGGACTACGAGCTCTACCTGGCCGGCGGCGCCATCCTGCTGGACGGCCAGGCGAAATACTGGCTTTACCCGGATCGTTTTTACGGCAGCGGCAACCGCAGCCTGGCACAGGACCGCGAAGACTTCAACGCCCGCAACTGGCGCCTGACGGCGAACCTCCAGCGCCGCTGGGGCGCGAACCTGTTCACCGGGATGCACCTGGAGATGTTCTCGCAAGCCATCACCGAAACCGCCGGCAACGGCCTGCTGGCCGCACGGGAGATCCCCGGCAGCCGCGGCGCCAGGCTGACCGCGATCGGCCTTTTCGGCAAGTGGGACAGCCGCGACAACACCTTCTCCGCCGGCAAGGGGGCTTATGGCGCGCTCTTGCTTAACTTTTTCCCCAAGGTGCTGGGCAGCGATTTTGCCTTCAGCCAGCTGACCCTGGACGCCAGGAATTACTTCCCTTTGGGCCGCGGCGCGGTGCTGGCCGTCCAGGCCATCGGCAAGACGACCTGGGGCGAGTGCCCGTTTCAGGCGCTGCCCATGTTCGGCGGCCTGAACCTGCTGCGCGGCTTCTACGAAGGCCGCTACCGCGATAAAAGCATGCTGGCCATACAGGCCGAGTACCGCCTGCCCTTGTGGCGGCGCTTCGGGTTGTGCGCTTTTGCCGGGTTGGCCCAGGTGCAGCCGCGGGCCGGGCTGCTGTCGCTGGCGGAATTTCACCCGGCCGCCGGCGTCGGCCTGCGCTACAAGTTCAACCCGCGCGAGAACCTGAACGTCCGCCTGGACGTCGGCTTCGCCGACTCGTCCCCCGCCTTATATCTCACCTTCGCCGAGGCATTTTGACGATTTCACAAATAAAAACAATCTGGAGGATTCGATGCGACGCATGCGAAACTGGTTGACTGTCTTGAGCCTGTTGATTTTCATCTGTATGCCGCTGGCAGCGGACGATATCTTCGCGCCGGTGAAGAAGGGCGAGTTGGACTCCGTTAAAACACTGCTGGAGAAGGACCCGGCCCTGCTGAATGCCCGGGGGGAATCCGACCGCACCCCCTTGCTGGAAGCCGTCCTTTCACGCCAGCCTGCCGTTTTTGAATTTCTGCTGGAAAAGGGGGCCGATTTCAACCTGGTCAACAAGGAAGGCTTTGCCCCCGTTCATTTCGCCGCCTTCCTCGGGGAAACCGAGCTGGTCAAAATGCTCATTGCCAAGGGCGCTCCGCTGACCGTCAACGCCAACGTCATCGGGGCCACACCCCTCGACCTGGCCGTCAGCGCCGGGCGCAGGGAGATGGTCGAGCTGCTGATCGCCAAGGGGGCTCCGTTGAACCTGAAGGATAAAAAGGGCAACACGCCGCTGATCAAGGCTGTCCTGTCGGGGCGGGCGGAAATCGCCGGCCTGCTGATCCACAAAGGGGCCGCTGTCGATGAAAAAGACCAGATGGGCAGCACGCCGCTGCTGCTGGCCGCCCTGACCGGCCAGAAGGAGCTGGCGGCATGGCTGATCGAAAACAAGGCCGACATCAACGCGGCCAACTCGCTCGGCGGCACGCCGCTCAGCGTCGCCGTCCGCGAGGGGCACCAGGAGGTCGTTGACCTGCTCGTGGCCAAGGGGGCGAGCAAGGATTTTCTCAAGCAGCCCGTCCTGGAAGGCGATTACCTGGGGCAGAAGATTCCCGGATTGGCGCCCGAGCGTTTCGCGCCGGGGACCGTATCGACCGAAAAAAGCGAATTGAACTCGGTTTTCAGTGCCGACGGCAAGGAGTTTTATTTTGCCGTCCAAAGCGGCCCAATGAAGTGGGTGATCATGGTGATGAAGCAGGAAAACGGCCGCTGGTCAAAACCGCTGCCGGCTTCGTTTTCCGGCCAGTACAGCGACGTCGATCTCTTCATCACCCCCGACAACAAGAGGCTGTTCTACAGCTCCAACCGCCCGCTGGCGGAAAACGGAGCGGCCAAGAAGGATTTTGATATCTGGATGGTCGAGCGCACAACGGACGGCTGGTCAAAACCCAGCAATCCGGGCAGCCCGATCAATTCGGCCGAAGCCGAGTTCTATCCTTCGCTCACCGCGGACGGCACCCTGTATTTCCAGTCCCAGCGCCCGGACACTCTCGGCTCCAGGGACATTTACCGCTCCCGGCCGACCGACGGCAAGTATGAAAAAATTGAAAACCTCGGCGCCGCCATCAACAGCACCCTTTTCGAAGGAGACGCCCTGATCGCGCCCAAGGAAGACTTCCTTGTTTTTTCGGTCGACCGCCCCGACAGCTTCGGCCAGGGCGACCTGTACATCAGCTTCCGTGATGCCAACGACGGCTGGACGACTCCGAAAAACATGGGCGACAAGATCAATTCCGAATACCACGAGAATTGCCCGATGCTCTCACCGGATGGAAAATTCCTGTTTTTCACCCGCAACAACGACATCTACTGGGTGGACGCGCTGGTCATCAAGAATTTGCAGGGCGGCCAGCAGCCCCTCTGAAAAGACGACTTAAACGGGCGGCAGCCGGCTGCGTTACGCATGCCGGCTGCTGTCAATTCATAATCGACCGCTGGTCGTCCCTACCCGCAAACTCCTTGCCCAAGGTATATGCACGCTCCAGGTAGCCCCTCCGTGTGTCCTCGCCGACGGTGGGAACCCCGTAGAAATAGACATGCTCGACTTTTTTGACTCCCGGGTAGCGCAGTCCCCAGTCATCGATCATGCGCCGCATGGGCAGTTCCCAATCGGCCTTGTAATCTTTTTCGCTGAAAAGGGTGGTATTGATCACCAGCGCTTTTTCCTGGCGCAGCAGCGGCACCCTGCCGCTCGCGTCCCCTTGCCAGCCGACCGGCGTCAGGGCATAGGCGTCGCCGTAGGCAAAAACCCGCTCGAACCACCCTTTCAGGATGGCAGGAAAATGCAGCCAGTATACCGGCGAGATAAAAACCAGTCCCTGGGCATTTTTGACTTTCTCCCACTGGGCCGTGACATCTTTAGGCCTGTGGCTGTGGATGAATTTCGCCACGGCCGGGAGATCCTTGTTGCGCAGCCAGCGTGAGGCCACGAACCTGCGCAAGGGGCCGCCGGCGGAGTCGATCACGTGCTGCTTGAGGTTCATTAGTTCAAGTATTTCCAGGGGCATGCTTTCGTGCACGTAGCTGGCAAAGTCCATGGTACGGAAGACGGGGTCGAAACGGATGGCGTAGAGGTCGACCACGTCGATTTCGTGGCCGGCATCCCGCAGTCCGGCGCTGAGACGCTCAAGGACGGCATGGCAGAAAGACTTGGGTTGCGGATGGGCGTAAACGATTAAAACTCTCATTGACTGCTCCTTATGAAGTCGGTTTTGCGCATCAATCAATACACGAATGGAACAAGTTTTTTCACCTGCGCCGCGTAGGCGGCAAAGCGCTCTCCGAAGGCTTGCTGCAACCCCTTTTCCTCCAGGGCGATCAGGGGAAATATGATCGCCAGGTAGATCGCAAAAACCGCCAGGAGCGCCCCGGACTGGGTCAGGCAGAACAACCCGAACGAAATACCCAGCGCCCCGGTGTACAGCGGGTTCCTGACCAGCCTGAAGGGTCCGCGGCTGACCAGATCGTCGTGGCGGCGCGGCGCGCTCCCCCCGAGCGGGTAGGTGCGGTGGTGAGCCATCCGCGGCCAGGGCATGATCAGCCTGTCGAAGATGGAGCCGGTCGCCAGGCGCTTGACGGCCACCAGCGCTGCCAGTAAGATCAGAATGGCTATCCCAAGTATGGTTTGATTGAATAGGTGCATCTCCTCCTCCTTTATATTTGATCCGATTTTTTTGAATCATCCAAGTCTCCAGGTTGGCAGCTGCAACCCCCGGCTTCTCCATCAACCGCTTCTTCATCCTCGCTGCCGCAGCAGGAAACGGCTTGCTCCTCGCTTGCGCCCAGAACCGCCCCGGCCTCGGCTTTTGCCTTCTGGCAGGCGACGTCTCTTATCGCGCAAGCGATCTTTAGCGCCGCGAACATCTGCCCGTCCGTCGCCCCCAGGGCACGGGCGGCGTCCATGTGCCCCCTGACGCTGGTGCAGCAATTTACGGCATAGGCGGCGGCGATCGCCACGAGCTCGCGCAGCATCGTCGGGGCGCCGTCCGGTTCGGGGATGGCCGGGCTCCACTCGGCCTGAGTCAAGCCGCCGGCCCTGGCCATGATGCCGGTCGCCGCCATCCTTACCCTGGCGGCATCACCTGCGGCTTGGCGGATATCTCCTTCGCTCGCTCCGGCGCCGGCCGCTGCCCGCAGGTGAAACTTGATGCAGGGCAGGCAGCCGCTGGCAACAGATGCTCCCACGGCGATGATCTCCTGATCTTTGTCGCCAAGGACAGGGTCTTCTTTGTGTTTGGTCATCATGAACCTCCCTGGATTCAATGGTAAGGACGAAATAGGGAATGCAATGGATACATGGCCGGGAATCCGGCCCTTGGAGGAGGTTGGGAAAATCAGGGAAGATGCGTTGCCGGGGGGTTACTTTTTTGGTTCGCAGACCAGGACGCCGCGTTCGTCCAAAGAGAATTTGCAGCCGGATGCCAACATGGTTTTCAGCTGGCGCCGGGCGCGGTGGAGCCTGATCTTGACCGTGCTGAGCGGCAGGGCGAGGAGAGCGGCGATCTCAGGGCCGCTCACTCCGTGCATGTCATGAAGTAGAATCACCGAGCGGAAGGCATCGGGAATATCAGCCAGAAAGCGATTGACACAGGCGCTCATTTGCTCCTGCTCGAGGGCTTGCTGCATCGAAGGCAAATCGGGGTCCGGAGGGTCGACGGCGGCGAGGTCAATCCCGGATTCCCTGGATGCGAAACGGGCCCGCTGCCGCAGCCGGTCGAGGCATACGTGGGTGGCGACACGATAGAGCCATGAAAGCAAGGCGCCCGGATCGCGCACCGTTTCGCGCTCGCGGTGGGCGCGGAGGAACGCCTCCTGGGTCAGGTCCTCGGCCTCGGCCGAGTCGCGGACCATGCCCCGGACATAGCGGAAGACGCGCTCGTAGTTTTTTTCGAAAAAGCCGGAAATGTCATCCGCTGGAGAGGCAGGCATATTTTTCTCCTGGCAATTTAGGAGGTGCGTCACGCGTTTCTATCATGAGCACAATTTTAGGGAATCAGCTGCAAAAATGCAACCAGTGAAAACAGTTGACTTTGACGGTGCGCTCTTGCCTCACCTTTTCACCCTTGCTGAACAGAGCACAGACGGCCGAGCAGTTTTTTCTTCAGACATATCGGAAACTCCGGAACCTGCCGTCGGAGGTTTACTTTTTGGGCAACTTCTGGCCGGGGATCCCCGGCTCCGAGGGCTTGATACCCGGCTTGCGTTCAATTTCGGCCACGGGCTTTTTTTCGACCGCTACGATGCCTTTCGTTATATTGCCAAGGACGGCAGCCATGAGGCCTTCGGATGTGCCGCCGCCCTTCTCGCCGCCGATGACCAGGATGGCGGGCATGATCTTGATGCCATTATCGGCAAGGGCCTTGATGGCGTTGACGACAGCAGTGGCTTGCGGACCGAGGGCTTGCACCTGGCGCTCGTAGGCTTCGGCGCTGGCCATACCGATCGCGCGGACTTCGACGCCTTTGGCATTGCCCACATCGGTGAGAAAACTGGCCTCGCCTTGACCTTCCACCTTGCGCGCATCGGCCTGGTTCTTCCTGATCTCGATCCCAACCTTGGACTTGGCCAGCTCGGCCTGCATTTCGGCGGTTCCCTTGCTCTGTTCCATGGCGATGCGCTGGTCCTGAGCGTCTTTTTGTTTCTGGAAGGTCGTGATTTCCTGGTTGGCAATTTCGCGCTGGGTCAGGACAGTCACCATCTGCGGTGGCAGGATGACGTCCTGGATGTAGACCCCGCGGGTCTCCACTTCGTATTCGTTCAACTTGTTTCGGATGTGCTCATTCGCCTCTTCCTGCACTCCCTGCCGGGTCTCGATAAAGCGGATGGCGGGCATGCTCTGGAGCTTGTCACGGAAGTGGTTGCCCACGGCAGCCTGAAGCACCTCGTTGACCAGGTTGGTCATGGTGCCGACGATGCTGATCACCTTCGGGGCCTTCGTGTCCGGTACGTGGATCTGGACCTGGAGATCGATGTTGAAGATGAAGCCTTCGCGGCTCTTGGCCTCGATCTGCTTGAGCTCCTGATCCAGGTTGTGCGCCTTGGAGGTGGCCTCAGCCCAGTTCAGGGTCAGGATGCAAGTCGGAACAATCTCGGCATTGTAGATGTGTGGGTTGATGGGGTATTTCCCGGTGCGCAAGGGTTCTTCCCAAATGCCGCGATGGCCGGGCCTCACGAGACTGCCGAACTTGAAAGTCTCTCCGGACGTGTCCTCGGTCGGAAGCCCGACATAGGATTTGACCACGGCGACCTCGCCCTGTTCGATGACCAGCATGGGGACAATCTCGATCTCGACAAGGAAAGGATTGAGAATGTAGGCGCCGTAGAGCAGCGGGTCGTGTTGCAGACCTATTTTTCCGCCGTTGTCCAGGAATGCCTGGAAGTCCTGGTAGTTATTGTGGAGATTGTTCTTGTTGCCAAGGATGACTTCGATGAGCTCAGAGTTCCTTACCGGGTTAGCTTTCGTCGCTGCACGTTCAATTTTTGCGATATCGTCATAGCCGCCGAGGCGCGAAGCAATGTCGCCCGAAGGTAAAGGATCGCCTTCGAGGGCCGTGATGATGCCGATGGCGTCTATAAGTCTATCCACGCCGTTTTTTGCGTTTCTCTCGAACAAGGGAGCGATGCGGGTGACGTTCAATTGGCCTTCGTGCTTGAGCCCGAAGTTCACGAAGCTGAGTCCGCCGCGTTCACGGGAAGCCCGCTGGAGCTCCGGAGAGACCGGCAGACCATAAACATTTTTCTTGGTGATGACCAGAAATCCGACCGGATGGATGGGAAGGGTCTGGCCTGGGGAGAGGACCCGCCGCTGGACGCCCTTTTGGCCGCCATTCTCGATGAAAACGCGGAGGTCGGTGAAATTACCAAACACCTTCTTGTCGACAGCCGACTTGGCGCCGGTGGGAAGGGACGATCCGACCTGGGCAATGACGACCCCGATCTCGCCGGCGGGGATCTGAATCCAAGGATACTTGTCCACTTTATAGACGAGCCAGAACTTGAAGCGCCAGCCGGGCATGAGCAGTTCCGATTGGTAACCGGCTTCACCGTTGAATGCAATGACGTTGTCTTTCGACAGTTTCTTGAAGCCGAACCTCTTGGTGACAAGACCGACTTCGGTCGGGCCGATCATCCTGATCGAGGGCCAGATGAGGAAGACGAAAAGAAAAATGAAAGAACCAGCATAAAGAAACGGGGTGATCGGAGTCAAATCCATAATGAACCTCCTAAAAACCAGAAATTCTTACTCAATGCCCCGGCAAACCTCGGCATAGTGATCCTCTCCCTACAATTGGAATTTTAAGGCAATTCGATTTAAATTACAATATCGATCAGCGTTTTTTTAGGTCGGGTAAAAGGCTTCCGGCATATTGTCCGCCGGTTTCCAGAAGAGCGATGAATAATGGGAGCAGCAGGGTGCGGACTGTAAGCCGGGTTCTGTCTAGAAGAATCATTTATCTGCCCGCGGCATTACTGCCGCGGTCCAGCAGCTAACCCGAGGGCCTCGGCCGGGAAAGCCTCGAACGCCCTCTGTTAAGCCTTGCTCCGGATGGGGTTTGTCTCAGTCCTGCCTGTCGCCAGGCGTGACGGTGAGCTCTTGCCTCACCTTTTCACCCTTACGGCCGCCGTTGCCGGCGGCTCGCGGTCTGTTCTCTGTGACACTGTCCTGTTCCCCCGTCTGAGCGGGGGAAAATCCCTGTTGGGGATCATCCTTCCCTGCGGAGCCCGGACTTTCCTCCCCTCTCAGTTAAGAGAGAGGCGATTCTTCATCCGCACCCTGCTGCTCCTTCATTATACCAGGAGATTCGATTTTTTGATAGAGGTTGCGGCGCAGCAGGCCGGTTACCTGACGACGATATACTCCTTGATTTTGGCGAAAGTCTTCTCCTTGATGCCTTTGACCTTCATAATGTCTTCGATCTTGGCATAAGGGCGTCCGGCGATGATCGCCTTGGCTTTGACCGGGCCGATACCCAGGAGACCGTCGAGTTGCTCCTCGCTGGCTTTGTTGATGTTGATCGTCTCGCCGGGCTTGAGCTTGGGCGAGACGGCCGTTTCATCATCCGCTTCAACGGTCACCAGGTTTTTGATGTCGTCGAATCTCGCCTGGCCGATGCCGCTGACATTCTTAATGTCCTCGACGTTCTTGAAAGGCCGGGCGGCGATGATCTTCTCGGCAAGCTCCGGTCCGATGCCGGGGAGTGCTTCCAGGGCGGCTTTATCGGCGCTGTTCAGGTCAACAGGTCCGGCGGCTGTTGACTGCTTGGCGGCCGGCGAGGTCTGTTTAGCGGCAGCCTTGGCTTCGCTCTCTATCTTTTTGCCGGCCTTGGCTGCTTTAACCGTCACCAGGTCCTTAAGTTTGTCGAATGTCGCCTGGCCGATGCCCTTGACATTTTTCAGGTCATCGACGTTTTTGAAGGGACGGGCGGCGATGATGTTTTCAGCCAAGGTTGAACCGATTCCCGGCAGGTTTTCAATGGCCGCCTCGTCGGCGGTGTTGAGATTGACGATCTCCCCGGCAACGGTTTTATCGTTTCCCTTGGCGGCTGTTTCGGTCTTGGCTTTGGCCTTGGTCGCGGTTTCGGCCGTTTTAGCGGCCTCGGCCGCCTCGACAGTCACCAAGTCCTTGAGATCGTCGAATTTTGCCTGGCCGATGCCGCTGACGTTTTTCAGGTCAGCGATGCTTTTGAACGGACGGGCGGCGATGATCTTCTGGGCCAAGGAAGGGCCAACGCCCTTCAAGGCCTCGAGCTTGGCCAGGGTGGCGGTATTCAGGTTTATTTTTTTCGCTTTCGCCGCGGCGCCAGCTGGCATGGCCAGCGAACCCAAGAGCAAGCCAAGAACCACCAGGGAAAAAACAAAATGACAACAAATTCTGTTTTTCATTATTTTATTACCTCATTCGCTATTTTGATTAAAAATATTATATTTTGCCGATCCAGTAAAAGTCAAATTAAGAAATCGGCGATTCTTCATCCGCGCCCTGCGGCTCGACCATGATGCCGAGGGACGCGATTTTTTGATAGAGGTTGCTGCGCGGGAGGCCGATCTCGCGGGCCGTCTTGGCCACGTTGTACTCGTATTCCTTCAGCTTCTGTTCCAGGTAGGCCTTTTCCGCCTCGTTCTTGAACTCCTTCCAATTCTTGATCTGGAGCAGCGCCATTTCGCCGCCGGCGCTGCTGCCATTGATGTAATCGGGCAGATCCTGGCTGGTGATCGGATCGGTGCGGCACATGATCAGGAGCCTTTCCACCAGGTTGCGCAACTCGCGCACGTTGCCCTTCCAGGGATAATCCAGCAGCCGGGAGAGCGCCTCGGGGGAAAATACCTTTTTCTTGTAATTGTTCTCCTCGGAAAAGTAATTGATGAAATGCTCGATCAGCAGCGGGATGTCCTCCTTTCTTTCGCGCAGCGCCGGCGAATGGATCGGCACCACGTTCAGACGGAAAAAGAGGTCTTCGCGGAAATTGTTCTTCCTGATCTCCTCCTCCAGGTTCTTGTTGGTGGCCGCGATGACGCGGACGTTGACCTTCTTGATCTCCGGCGAGCCCACCGGCTGCACCTCGCCCTCCTCGAGCACGCGTAAGACCTTGGCCTGGGCCTTCAGGCTCAGGTCGCCGATCTCGTCCAGGAAAATGCTGCCGCGGTGGGCGCTTTCGAACTTGCCGATCTTTTTCTCATAGGCCCCGGTGAACGATCCTTTTTCATGCCCGAAAAGCTCGCTCTCGATCAGCTCGTCGGGAATGGCGGCGCAGTTGACCTGGACGAAACGGTTCTGGCTGCGGGCGGACTGCTGGTGGATCAGGCGGGCGATGAGTTCCTTGCCGGTGCCGCTGTCGCCGGAGATCAGGACGGTGGAATCGCTGCGGGCCACGCGCCGTATCGTTTCCAGCAGGGCTTTCATGACCGCCGATTGCCCCACCAGCT
>JAPKZL010000051.1 GCA_026393795.1 Candidatus Aminicenantes bacterium
CGCAAGAAGGTCTTCTCCCCCTCGCAGATCGTCTTCATCGCCATCAAGCTATTCAAGGCGCTTGACTATTCGCACCGCAAGGGGATCATTCACCGCGACATCAAGCCCCACAACATCATGATCACCAAGCAGAAGGAAATCAAGATCATGGATTTCGGCTTGGCCGTCATCCTCGGCGACCAGAAGAAGGGTGAAAGCGGGGTCATCACCGGCACTCCCTACTACATGTCGCCCGAGCAGATCCAGGGCATCCCGGTCGATCATCGCACCGACATCTATTCCTCCGGCACCACCCTCTTCCACATGACCACCGGCCATGTCCCCTTCAAGGGCGAAAACATCTTTTACCAGCACCTGTTCGACCCGGTGCCGTCGATCAAGAAATTCCGCACCGACATCCCCGACAAGCTGTGCTTCATCATCGAAAAATGCATGGAAAAGAAGCGCGAGCAGCGGTTCCAGAGCGCCATCGAAATATTGAACGAGATAAAGACCATCAAAATTTAAGGAGAAAAAAATGGATTTTGCATTGAACGAGGAACTCTTGGCCTTCAAGGAGGAAACGCACAAATTCGCCGAAAAGGAAATGCGCCCCAATGCCCGGGAATATGACGAAAAGAACGAATTCCCCGTCGAGATAATGAAAAAGGCCTTCGCGGCCGGATTTCTCACTTCCGGCATCCCCGCCGAGTGCAACGGCGCCGGATTCTCGGCCCTGATCAACACCATCGTCTGCGAGGAGCTCGCCTGGGGCTGCGCCGGCATGTACACCTCGATCATGGCCAATACCCTGGCCACCACCCCCATCGTCCTCTTCGGCAGCGACGAGCAGAAGAAGAAGTTCCTGACGCCCCTGACCGAGAAGATGTCCTTCGCCTGCTTCGCCCTGACCGAAAAGGAAGCCGGCTCGGACAACTCGGCCATCCAGACCACGGCGGTGCGCCAGGGCGACCACTATGTCATCAACGGCTCCAAGACCTTCATCACCAACGCCGGCGTTTCGCAGCTGGGCGTGGTGTTCGCCTCCACCGACAAGGACCGCGGCGCCCGCGGTTTGTCGGCGTTCATCCTGCCCATGGACACCCCGGGGGTGACCATCGGCAAGCACGAGAACAAGATGGGCCACCGGGCTTCCAACACCGCCGAAATCTTCTTTGACGAGGTCAAGGTCCCGGCAACGAACCTCCTCAAGCGCGAAGGCATGGGCTTCATCATCGCCATGAAGACGCTCGATTATGCCCGGCCGGCCGTCGGCGCCGGGGGCGTCGGCGTGGCCCGCGCCGCCTTCGAAGAGGCGCTCAAATACTCCCAGACGCGCATCCAGTTCGGGCGCCCCATCGCCTCCTTCCAGCACAACGCCTTCAAGCTGGCCGAGATGGCCACCGCCATCGACGCGGCGCGGCTGATGGTCTACCGCTCCGCCTGGATGCTCGACCAGGGGATGAAAGCCTCCAAGGAGTCGGCCATGGCCAAGGTCATGGCCACCGACGTGGCCATGAGCGTCACCGTCGATGCCGTCCAGCTCTTCGGCGGTTATGGCTACATGAAGGAGTACCCGGTCGAAAAAATGATGCGCGACGCCAAGCTGCTGCAGATCTACGAGGGGACCAACGAAATCCAGAAGCACGTCATTTCACTGGAATTGCTCGGTTCGATGAAAAACATCGGCTGAGTTCATGAACCCGGCAGTTGACGTCATCGTCATCGGCGGGGGCATCATCGGCCTGGCCTCCGCCGCTCACCTGAGCCGGCGCGGCCAAAAGGTCCTGGTGTTGGAAAAAAAATACTCCGGTTCCGGTTCCACCGGCCGCTGCATCGGCGGCATCCGGCAGCAATTTTCAACCCCGGGCGCCATTCGCCTGATGCAGGAAAGCGTCCGCCAATTCCGGTTGATGAAGGAGGAATTCGGTTTTCCGGTGGAATATGTCGAAGGCGGTTACCTGTTCCTGGCCCACGACCCGCAGCGCCTGGAAACATTCAAGTCCATCCTGCCGCTGCAGAAAAAACTGGGGTTGGCCGTGGAAATCCTGGACGTTGCCGGCTGCCTGAAAATCGCCCCGCAGCTGAACCCCGCCGGCCTCCTGGGCGGAGTGTTCTCGCCCGAGGACGGCCAGGCCTACCCGTTCAAGGTTATCGAAGGCTATATCCAGGAAATACGCAGGCTCGGTTCGCAAGTGCGTTTTTTCACCGAGGTCCGCGAAATCCTGCGCGAAAACAACGCCGTCGTCGGCGTGAAAACCGCGGCCGGGGAAACATTTCACAGCCGGATCATCCTGAACGCCGCCGGCCCCTGGGCGCAGGAGATCGGCCGCATGGCCGGTTTGGAACTGCCCATCGCCCCGGAAGAACACGAGGCATTCATCACCGACCGCGTCCCGCCGCTGTTTACGACCATGGTCGTCGATTATCGCGCCGACGGCTGTTACTTCAACCAACGCAGCAACGGCCAGGTGATCGGCTGCTACAGCCCGGTCCCGAACAAGCCGGGCACCATGACCGAATCATCGCTGGAATTCCTGGTCGAGATGTCCAAGCGCACCGCGCGCCTGGTGCCCGGGCTGGCCACGGCCAGGGTCATCCGCCACTGGGGCGGATCCTATTCCATGACTCCGGACGGCAGCCCGTTCATCGACAAGACCGAAATAACCGGCCTTTACGTTGCCAACGGCATGTGCGGCCACGGCTTCATGTTCGCCCCGGCCATCGGCCGCTACATGAGCGAAATCATCCTCGACAATCGTTACCCGTTCGATTGGTCCGAATTCCGCCTAGGGCGCGACCTCTCGAGCCAGGAGCTGATGAAGTAAGATGGCTTTTTTTAATTTTTTCCTGCTGGCCCTCATCGTCTACACCCTGCTCAAATGGATCTGGAGGGGCGGAAAGGCCAAGCCGCAAGAGCCGCAAGTTCGCCGCAAGGAACAGGAGATCGAGGAGATGAAACAGGACCCGGTTTGCGGCACCTATGTCCCGGCCAGCCTGGCCGTCACGGCATGCCGCGACAACGAGACCGTTTATTTCTGCTCCGGCGCCTGCCGCGACAAGTTCCTGCAACCTCCACCAACCCGCTGATCGCCGCCCCGGCCATGCCCAGGCGGCAATCGCCGCTGTTCAGGGTTTCTGCTTGTGATATCCCCTGGCACCGAACGGCCGCAACTTTTCCAGCCACATGACCTCGAGCGTCTTCAGATCCTCACCATAGTCAAGACCGGGTTCCTCTTTCGGCGGCAGGCGATCCAGAACCTCGAAGGCGAATTTCTCCTCGCCCAAGGCGTTGAAATCGCCTTGCAGCTCCCGGTTCATGTGCATGTTGTTCCGGAGCTGGAACCGTTCGCTGTTGATCTTGCCGTTCAGGTCGGCGCTGCGGCCGATGTAAATTTTGTCGTTAGCCAGGTTCTTGATCTGGTAGATCCCCATTGGCCGCGGCGTCTGCTTGAAAAGTTTCTTTTGGGTTTTCAAATCACTCATCATGCCTCCAGCCCATGATAGCACCGAAGCGGGCGCGACAAAAGGGCGTTCATTCCGCGCTTTGCGCCGGCCGCCAGTTTTTCGCCCAGTGGCTGAAGGGCTGGCCGAAGGCCGTGGCGAAGGCACTCTCCAGGTCGCTGCCCTCGCTCAGCTTGCGCAGCAACTGGTGCAGGCGCGCCATGCCATGCTCCTCCAGCAGGTCGGACACCGCCTGCAGGCTCTCCATGTACGCCGCGTAGGCGGCGCTCGGCTCGGCCGGAAAGCCCCTCGCCAGCAGCGATAGAGGAATGACCTGCCAGGCGCTGACCGGCCGGTCGCCGCAGAAGTATTGGGCCAATCCCTCCTGCAGCCACAACGGGCAAGCGGGCGCCAGAAGGAAAAGCAGGGCATGGGTGTACTCGTGGTATAGCACCCGGCGCAATTCCCGCTCGCGGCCCGTCGCCCCCTGCACCGGCAAGCGGATCTTACCGTCGAACTTGCCGAACAAACCGCTCACCCACGCCGGGGCGCTGGTAACATCAGAAAAATCCTTGGCCGTGTAGAGGATGACGCTGATCGGCTGCTCGGGGAAATAGTCCAATTCCTTGCCGATGTCGGCGTAGGCGTCCTTGAGGATGTCCAGCACCATGCGCTTGCTCTCATCGTGCTCGTAGCCGTCGAAGAGCACAACGAAATTCCCGGTGCGGGCGTCGTCGTAATGGCGCTGCACGCGAATTTCCGTTCCCAGCTTCGCCTGCAGGTCGAGCAGCCCGTCATCGGCCTGGATGGCCAAGGCGGCTTGAGCTTGGGCCGACGCCGCTTCCAGATCGTTCTGACGGTAAAGGGCATAGGTTAGCAGCTTGCGGACGGCGAAATCGTTCGGCAGCAAATTGGCCGCCTCGCGCAGTTCGATGACTGCCTCCTCCCAGCGCCCTAGCCGAGCCAGGCAGAAACCAGCGCGGCCGCGGCTGAGCGGGTCGGTCGGAGCCAGGTGCCTGTACGCCGCCAGGGCTCCCGCCACATCTCCCGAGTTGAAAAGGGCGTCGGCCCCCTGCCGCGCGTCGTCCGCTTTTCCGGCCGCATCGCCGGCCGCGGCTGGCGGCAACGTTTCGAAGCCATCGGCGGCGATTGCGGCCGTTGGCGATGGCTCCGGCGGAGCTGCTGGAGGAAGGGACCGGGAACGGCTTGGCGGCGCTGGCCCGACCGGGGCAAGCGGTTTTTCCGCAACGCCGCGCCGCAGCGAACGCGAGACAGAAAGAACGATCACCAGCAGCAGCAGCGCGAGCAACACCAGGCGCCAGAAGCGGCGATCATTCCCATAATTGCGATTTTCCCATTCCCGGCTCATTTCTTCTTCTCAGAACCCTCCTTCAAGACGGACGGAAAACTTCAGCCACTCTATCTTCGGGCAACCGTTCTCTCCCGGCTTCAACTTGAACGCTTCGATGAACAAAGTCCCGCGGCCGAAACGGCGGACCTCCGCCATATCGTCGGCGCTCACCGCCCGATCCGCTTTCTCCCCGGCAATGCTCAAGCCGACTTCGGGGGAGAAAATGAACTGGCGGGGATTGGCGGGCCCAGCCTCGGCTCCATAGGGCCGGGAAAGACAATCGCCGGGTGAGTCGCTTAAATGCCAGCCTTCAATCTCGCGCGGATTCGGGGCGAAATGCAGGGGCGGCGTCAGGCGCGACAGGTTTTCGTCCCGGCCCAATTCCCTGACGACAATTTCCCAGCCGTCCGCTTTGGGTTCGAGGAGAAATTCGAAGCGGGAGGCGAAAGACCGGCAGAATTTTTCCCCGGCCGCAATCTGCCCGGAAATTGTTTCGCAAAAAGCCGGGTATTTGAAGCGGGCCTTGAATTCTTGCCAGGGCATCGCGTTGACCTGATTTTGCAAACCGGCGATGCTGCCCCTGACGATGCCGTCCTGCAGCGCCAGCCAGTATTCACCGCAATGGGACAAGGCCAACCCCGCGCCCGGCTTGGCCCCCGGCCCATTCAGCGCCAACACCCATTCGCTGCCGGGCGGAAAGCCCTCCAGCGTCGGCCGGCAAAGCATCCCATCCCCCATCTGGACGACCAACCCCGAGTCGAGGAGTCCGCCGGCCAGCGTCTCCAGCACCAGCACGTCCATGGTCGGGGCCGGTCCGGGATGGTGGCGGATGATCATGCCCCAAACCACCAGCGGCGCCTCCCGGGCCACCGTCAGGAAAGGCCCGCGCCAGGCGCAGGAACAGGCCATACTGCCAACCGGGGCAACCAGCCAGCCAAGTCCAAAAACCAGGCATAACACCAATGTCCTTTTCACTGCCGGGCCTCCCGCCCTCTTGGCCTGGCCGACTTTCCTTACAGGGGAAACACGTTTCCCGGCCGAGGCAAAAGAGCCGATTGGATAAATCGCAGTTTAGGCGGGCAAAGTCAAGAGGTACGCGTCGCCGTTTATTCCTACAGGAACTTTTTGAAGAGCTCCAGCAGCTGGTCGCCGCTGGGACGGTCCATGGTGTTCTGGCTCAGGTAGTTGAAGAGCACTTTGCCATGGCGGTCGAGAAGGTAAACAGCCGGGATGTTCTGCTCGACCCTGCTGTTGTCCCAAAGCAGGGTGAACAAGTCCAGGCCGCGCGACACCGTGCGTTCGTTGTCGATCAGGATCGGGAAAGGGGTGGGGATATTTTCCTTCCCGATGGCGAACTTTTTCGGAAAAGCGAGCCGGCTGGTTTCCATCCAGCGCTTGTCGCCGTCGCTCAGCCCTTTGGGATCGCCCGGGTTTTTCCATTTCTCGATCACAGCCATCTGCTCGGGGAAAATGGCCACCCAGTGCTCGACCGTGGCCCGGTCGTAGGGCAGGACGAAAACGATCTCGAGGTTGTATTTTTTGCGGAGCTGCAGCCGGCGCTCAAGGTCGGCGAGTTCGGCATATTGGTAATGGCAGATCTGGCACCAATGGTCGCCGACGCGGCCACGGGGAAAGACGAGCAGCACATTTTTCCCCGCCAAGCCGGCGAGGGAAACATCCTTGCCGTTGACGCTGGCCAGGGTGAAATTCGCCATCTTCTGGCCAAGCTCCGCCGGCTCGATGCCTGCCGCGGGAGCCAGCGGTTGCTCCTGCAGGCTGTTGACGATGCGCCACTCGTTGTCCTGCCTGGCTAAGTGCAGGTACTGGGTCGAGTTGCCCCTGACCACCCTGGCCGCGGCGATGTCTTCGAAAACATCATCGACCGTGATGCGGAAGTCGGGGATGGCCCCCGCGTTCCCGGCTTTGGTGCGGTCGATGATCGAGTCGGCGTTCCGCTCCTGCAAGACCAGTTTGCCGGGCTCGCCCGTCTCGTTGAGCACATGGAAGACCGAAGCCGGGTGGAGGATTCTTTGCACGCGTTCATAATTGCCCTTGCGCATCGCCTCACGGAATTCCTCGAGCAGCATGCGGATGCGCTCCACTTCGCTTTCCTTGTTTGCCGTCTCTCGGGCCACGGATGTGGCCTCGGCCGGCAGCCGCCACAGGACGTTGACGATGCGCCATTGGCCGTTCTGCTTGGCCAAATGCAGGTAATCCTTGACCTTGGCGCTGAAGACGCGCGCCGAGGCCGTATGGCCGCTGATATCCAGCAAGCGGTAGTCGATCTGCCGCTGTTCGGCCGGCAACCTGCCCCAACCGGCCCGGGTGACTTCGATCAGCGCCTCGGCGTTGATCGGCTGCAGAAAGGAAGCGTGGCTGCGCGGCGAAAAGATAAGGCCGCGCTTGGTCAGGCTCGGGCTGAGCGCCCGCTCCATGCGCGCGGCATTGACTTCGTAATATCCTTCGATATAATCGAGCGCCGCGCGGGCGATGGCGGCTTGGTCGTCATTCGCTGTATTCGTGCCTTGCCCAGCCAGGTAAGAGAGGGTGAGCAATATTACCAAAAGAAAAAAAACGAATTTTTTCATGTTCGCCTCCACTGAATGGAAGCAAATAAAATGCCAAATTAACTTTGCCTGGAATAGCAATGTTTATCGGTCTTTTTCAGGAAATAGTATAAAGAACACTCATCCGCCACTGCCCGTTTCCGGACATCCCATGGCCGAAACCGGACAGTTCTACATCCGTATAAGCCGTTGAGGAGGCTTCATGGCGAATGGACTTGTAGTCGAATCGAGCTGGCTCATCGTTTTGCTCAAGACAACGGCGGCCCTCCTGGGCCTTATCCTTATTACTTTTGGGCACCGTTTGCCGCGCTTGAGCAACGGCCTGTTCTGGCTACTGGCAACGCTGGGCCTGACGATGTTCCGGCTGGCCAGGACAAATTACCTGCTGGCTTTCCTGGCGGCTTTGCTCCTTTTCTTTGCGCTGCTCTGGCTGCAGAACCGGCTGCCCCGACTGACCATGGCTTTGGCTTGTCTACTGCCTCTTCCCCTGTTCTGGTTCGGCGCCATCTATTTTTCGGGCAGCTTCAATTTCCGGCCGCGAGCGGCCATCCTTGGCGCTCTCCTCGGCGCCGTCGCCGGCGCCCTGTGGCCGCGGGCGATGCTGGCGCTGCTGGCTCCATTCATGGGCATCGCGCTGCTCGCCTGGGCATCGCCGTTCGCCCTCAGCTTCCCCTTGCTGGTTGTTCCCGTTCTGCTGGCCTGCGCATACCAGTTTTTCGACCTGTATCGCCGGCGCCGGCGCGGACAATGGATCGCTTCTCCCCGGCGCACGCCACGCGAGGTCCTGCACGATTGGCAAAAATGGACCGCGGCCCTGGCCGGATTGTGGCTGCTCTTGGCTCTTTTTGCCCCCTCCGCATCCGCCCCCGATCCGCTCCACGGCCGACGCCTGGCCGTCCTGACGGCGCCGACGCTCGAATTCTCGCCGGCGCGCAATTTCTATTTGACCGGCCGCGCCCGGCCGCTGGCCCTGCTGGCCCCGCACCGCTCTATCTTCAACCGCCTGACGGTTCTGCTGAAGGGCCGCGCCCAGGGGCGGGCCATCGACGAACAACGCATGGTGAAAGCCGAGGACGAGATCGTTTGCATGCGCCGCGCCGGCCAGGTCACCGCTTTGGCCATGGCCCAGGTGCCGGCGCTGGCGCGGCCCGGGATCAACGAACAAGAAATCCAGGAAGCGATCCTGGCCGCTTTCCGCCGTTACGGAGCCCCCGTCCCCTCCTTCGAACCGATCGTCGGTTCGGGAGCGAATGCCACCCTGCCCCATTACGACCGCAACGACGCGGTCCTGCAAAAAGGCTTCGTTGTAGTCGACATCGGCTGCATGTTTGGCGGCTACGCTTCCGACATGACCCGCACCTTCCCGGTGGGCGGGAGCTGCACGCCGGCCCAGCAGAAGCTGCTGGACCTGGTGACCGCCGCCAAGGCGGCCGCCGAAACGATCCTGAAGCCGGGAGTGATCATGCGCCAGCTCGATGACGCTGCCAGGCAGGTGATCACGAGGGCGGGTTTCGGCGAGTACTTCACCCATTCGGTCGGCCATGGCGTCGGCGTCGATGTCCACGATCCCACCCCCAAGGTGCTGGCGGAAAACATGGTGATTACCCTCGAGCCGGGCATCTATATCCCGCACGGGGCCGCGGTCGATCCCGCTTACTGGGACCTGGGAGTGCGCATCGAGGACACCTACCGGGTGACCGCCGCCGGCTACGAAATCTTGACCCTGCCGCCGCCGGCCGGCAAATAGGGCAAGACTCGGGCAAGGTCTTTGCCCCCGATACAATATATTTTTACTCCGTCAGTTCCACCCGAATAAGATTGTCACTGATCATGGACATCTTGGATCGCTCAGGAATGTCGGATGTCTTCTCTCCGGGGATCTTCATCTTGGGCGCAGGAGCATCAATGCTGAACTGCATCAATTCTGCGATTGTCCCTGACACAAAGTAACGATTCGCGACATCGAAATAGAACACGGCTGTCCCCTTGGTAGAGCACTTGTATTCTCCTTTCAATTCTGAGGGGATTTTTATTTCCGATATGTCCGTGTCGACGTCCAGCTGGGCACATGTATGCTTTCCGATTTTAACGTATCGTGCCAGCGTGATACGGGAACGACCGCTGACCTGCAACACAGAACCCATGGCATTGAATGGCATTTGCATGGGAACATCAACCGAGTCACCGACCTTCATGAATTTCGCTGGAAGAGGGAAAAGCATTTTCATGAGCATATCTTGCGAGCTATTGCCAAAAGAACCGGATCCATCCTCCTTCATCCCCTGGACAACTAAGGGCGGCGCAGTTTGTTCCATTATCTTGGGCTTTTTATCTCCGCCCGAATTCATTTTCGCGCTCATTTTCATATCCTTCAACACCAGTTCAGCCGTGCCATTCCCTTGGCTCTTGATAAGCAGCGTTCCTTTGGCAGACATCTCTACTTGATCCATGTCATCCGATTTATCACCAAAAGATCCCATGTCTGTCTTGCTCCGCACTTCTTGCTCGTATGTATAGCTATGCACATCTTGGCTGCCGAAGTTCCATCTGAATACCGGAGCCGCCGTCGGCGCAGCAACTCCTTTGTATTGCCCCCTGTTGACATGCTTGGCAAATTGCGATGTGCCGCCTTTGACGGGCGGTTTTTCAGCGCATGCGGCAGTGCACAGACTCAAAACAAACAACATGACCAGTCCATTTCTACCAAATCTCTTATCGCATCTGGATAGCTTCATTTCCCCCCCAATTTCATCATAAGTTTTAGAATCTTGACAAGCGGGATCATGATTTTGGGCGCCGTATAACGGGCAGGCCTCTTGTTGATACATGATTCCAGATGGTCAACCGCCTTTTCCACGCTCATCATGAACGGCTTAAAATCACTCTTGGCCATTTTGGTATCGACGAAGCCGAAGCGTACATTGGTAACATATACGCCCTTGGATTTCAAGGCCAACGCCAGACCGCCGAGATAATTTGAAAAACCAGCCTTGGAGGCATTATAGGACGGAGCCTCGGCCGAGAGCAGCTCATCGGCCAGACTTGAGACACCAATGAAGTGGCCTTGTCCCCGTTTAACCATCTGGGGAATCACCGCTGCCGCCGTTCTTACCATTCCGGTCAGGTTCACGTCAATGATTCTTGCTTCACCGCTCATATCCAGGGGATCCAACAGTTTCCCGATCCCTACGAAGTAGACGCACAGATCCAATGAACCTTCCTGCAGCAGCTCAGCCAGCAAGTCCGGATATTTGTTATCGCTGACATCAGCAACCCGGTGCTGATTATTTTTGTTTGAAATCGGCGCTGTGCTCCTTGAAACGCCGATGACATCCCACCCGGCCGCAAGCAGCCTCTTTGTTGCCGCCAATCCTATGCCGTCAGAATTGCCAACCAACAGTGCTTTGGGTTGCACCAAATTCCTCCTTTATCCTCCAAATTTTTTTGTCCTGACTAATATTTTAACAGGTTGACCACCCCGATCCTTGCCATGTCCATTAATTTCACATCAACACTTTAAGGATGGTATTCCAGTTCCGGGTCGTCAGGTTGGAGCCGAATTCTTTTTCGAGAATGGCCATCGCTTCCGGCGTCCCCAGCCCTTTTTCCAAATCGACGACGGAGAACACCTCCGTGAGGGTTGCACGCAGGATGCGCAATTCCTGGCGCGACGTGGCGTACGGGATTTTGAGCTCGGGCCTCTTGGCTCCATCCGCAAGAAACGTCACATAGAGTTGAACTCCCGGCAAAGCCTCGATCCCCTTAAACGGTTCTGAAGACCGGAGCTGCCTGAGATCGTCCCGGTTACGCAATAAAACACTGATATCTCGCCTAAATGCCTTCTTCAATCCCGATTCAATTTCGGCGCGGAGCGCCTTTTCATCCGCTTGCCGGGCTGCGAAAATTACGTTGCCGCTGGCCAGCACCGTGCGCACATCGTCGAATCCCATCTTTTCGAACGCGGCTTTGAGGTCGGTCATCTTGATCGCGGCATGCCCGCCGACGTTGATCCCCCTTAAAAAGGCGACATATCGGGAATTATTTTTTCCAACTTGCGGCATGCGCCGACTACGTGAGCAGCTTAATCTGCAGCGTGATCTTCGGTCCGGTCAACTCCTTCGATACCGGGCAGTTTTTCTTTGCTATCTCGGCATGCTTCTTCAAATCCTCTTCGGTTATATTCGGCACTCGCGCCTGCGTGTCCAGTTCGATCAAGGTGATCGTCGGGCCGTCCCCCAGGTGGACCATGGCCGTGGTGGCGATCCGCGCCGGGACGAAACCGGCCCCGCTGAGCAGGGCGGCCAGGAACATGGAGAAGCACCCGGCATGGGCCGCGCCGAGCAATTCTTCGGGGTTGGTGCCGCGGCCGTTTTCGAAGCGCGAGGCATAGGTGAACGGACCCTCGTATGCCCCGCTGCCCAGCTTCATCGTCCCGGCTCCTTCCTTCAACGTCCCTTTCCATTCAGCCGTTGATGTCCTGACCGCCATGTTCCCCTCCCTTAATTTTACTTAATTAGTCTCGAACTTCTCTCCAATTCCAGCAAAAAGCAGCAACCGTTCCAAGTCGGAGCGGTAAAACATTTTTGCAAACGATAAAAAAATTGTCAATCCTTCACAATCTTCAACCGCAACTGAGACCGCAGGTATTTCCTGAATCCTTTCACCGCCACGGCTGGCGGATGACGGTCTTCCAATTGGCCGGGTCGGCCTTGCGGATGTCGGAGAGATATATTTCGTGATGCTTGCCAAAACGTTTGCCGATCTTATCAATAAACGCATGAACCTTCGCTATCGCGGGCCCTTCGGCGGAAAAGGGGCCGACGTAGAGGATTTGCGCGGCCTTGCCTTCGCTGAAAGTTTCGAAGCGCATTTGGTCGAGCGCCGGCATGGCTTTCTTCTTTTTCACCGCCACGATGGTGTCTCGGATCAGCGCCCCTGAAACGAACTCGGGCTGCATGATCATCATCGTCCACTTCCACTTGGACTTGTCGTCGATCGAGAATTGGGCCATGTCGTCGGCCCACCACAGCCCCTCGAGCGGCAGGACGCCATAGTCGATGGCCAGCGCCTTCTTGACCGTGAACTTGACCGCGTAGGCGACGGAAAACAGCGCCTCGACCGCCTCCTGGTAGGGCTTTGACGTGTTCGGGTCGCCCGCGCCGTCGATCATCAGGAAGTTCATGGCCGGCACCTCGACCAGGGTCACTTCCTTCGCCGAAGGATTATAAAGGGACTTCAGGTCTTTCTTGAAATCTATCTTTTTCATTGGGTCGTTTCCTCCCGGCCGCGTCTCGGCCGAAGCCCATTTATCAATATCCCGGCCGGAAACGAATGTCAAGCCGCGCATTTAAAAATACAGACCAGCACGGACGGAAAAGAATCAGTAGGGACAGGTCGCGACCTGTCCCTACCGAACCTATTCTAATACGTCTTCAGCTCCCCGATGGCGGATTCGACCGCGTGCAGGATGTCGCGTTTGCAGACCGCGTCCGTCATGGCGTTATGGTCGGGACAAAAGGGCCGGAATCACCGCCGACCTCACTTTACGATCCGTAGATTTTTCAATCCATTTTTTTTGAATTCCCGGTAATACTTCTCGGCTTCCTTCGCCAATAATTTGAACCGCGTCTTTGAGTCCATTGCCGCGACTGCCTTTTCCCCGTGTTTTTCAATAAAGTCCCTCATGGTCAATTCATCCTGCAGAGTATTCCAGAAAGTTTCTTTATCGTATGGATCGATGTATAGGTCATACTCCTCTTCCTTTTCCTCGGTAAGAAAGTAGCCCCGCAGTTCTTTGTCATAAACTATCCCGTCCGCCGCTCCATTTGCATGGGCCAGGGCCAGTATCTTGTCAAAGAAAGCTTCGTTTTCCCACCCCTCGGCGTCTTTTTCAGTCTTGTAGGCCTCCAGCATCCAATTCGCCAGCGCCACGTGTTTCAGCAGCAGTTTCAACTCTTTTCCCGATACGGTAATGGTTATATCACCCATGATTTCCTCATTGAACCGAAAATTACAACTCAGAAATATTTCAAAAAATCTACATCCTAACCCTGCTGCGCAGGATAAGTAACTTAAGAGCATTATAGCAAATTCAAAATTTGTTTTAATACTCTATCAAATTATAGAATTTGCTATCTAATGCTCTTATCCAGCTTGGCTGGGTAGAAAGCAAATTGCCTTGTTTTTTTTACCAAGTCAATTTGCTTTAAGTTACTAACTAAAAGGTTTCACAATTTTTCATTTTATTTTCTGTGTTTCGCCGCTTATCCACATAATTTTAACCAAACTCGCCACATTTTTGAATTCTTTGTCCCCGGTCAAGAGTTCAGCTTTACTGGTTTTCGCAAGAGCCGCGGCGAAGCAGTCGGCATAAGAAAGCCTGTACCCCGATTTAAGCAATGCCGCTTCGCGTACAAGCGGCCAGTCGGCGGGCACGACTTCGATCGGCAGGGTGTGCATGAGGTCCTCGATCTCCTCGGCCTTGGCAGCGCCGCATTCCCGGTGCACGATATAAAAAACCTCACCCAGGTTCACAGTACACATAAGCATGGGTTCATTGCTTTCCATGGCCGCAGAAAACAAGGTTTCGATCTTCTCGAATCCGGGCTCTTTCTCCAGAAAAACCATCAGGGCATGCGCGTCCAGCACTTTGCGCATGGTTCAACCTTCCCGCTCTTTCTCCAGCTTCCGTTCCTCGAGCAGCAACTTGGATAGCTTCCCTTTTGTCGACAGAATTCCGGAGACTTTTTTGAAATATTCGGCATCTAACGGTTTGAGCACGATCTCATGGTCACGCTCCTCCACATGCAGCCTGGTTCCCTTCTTGATGTTCAACCGGCGGCGGATCTTGGCTGGAATGACGATCTGACCTTTTGACGTAATAACAATGGTTTCCATTCTTTCTCCTGATTAAATATATAACATAAATCATAATGTATGTCCATTGTATAATTATCTTACTTAAGTTAAAATATAATTCTTTTTACAATAAGGCATACGGACAGGCAACTTCGGCCGCAAGGACAGAGCATCACTCCCTTGCAGGGGTCGTAATCCAAGCAAGGGAGACAAGTCTTTTTCTCCATGACCCGCGCTTACGGGATTGCGCGTCCGCAATTAAAAAATATAGAGACAAATTCCACATCCCGTAAGCTGGGCATGCCTGTTCCCGGAATTATAATTATCTAAATCAATACGTCTTCAGCTCGCCGATGGCGCTTTCGACAGCGTGCAGGATGTCGCGCTTCTTGACCGTCTCCATCATGGCGTTGTGGTCGGGATAGAGCGGTCGGTCCTCTTCCAGGTGCTGGACGACCTTGCGCACGGCGGCCTTGGCGGCTAGGGTGCCCTTGCCGGGGGTGAAATCGCGGAAATCGAGGGCCTGGGCGGCGGCGATGAACTCAATGCCCAGGATACCGTAAGCGTTGTCGATGATCTGGCGCGTCTTCAGCGCCGTGTTCATGCCCATGGAAACGAAGTCCTCCTGGTCGGCGGCGGCCGGGATCGACTGGATCGAGGCGGGCATCGACAGGATGCGCTGCTCGACGATCATCATGTCGGCCGTGTACTGGCTGAGCATCAACCCCGAATACATGCCGGCGCCCTTGGTCAGGAAGGAGGGCAAACCGACGCTGAGCGCCGGGTTCAACAAGCGGTTCAGCCGCCGCTCGGAGATGACGCAGGTCATGGTCACGCAGGCGCCGAGCATGTCCAGGGGCACCGAGATCGGCGAGCCCTGGAAGTTGGCGCCGGTGAGCACCACCTTGTCGTCGGGAAGGAAGATGGGATTGTCGGCCACGCCGTTGAGCTCGATCTCCAGCTGGCTGCGCGTCCAGCGCAGCTGATCGCGGGCCGCGCCCAGAACCTGCGGCGTCGAGCGCATGCTGTAGGCATCCTGCACCTTGACCTTGACCTTGCCCAGCAGGTCGGAGCCCTCGATGACGCGCTTGATGTTCTCGGCCGAGGTAACCGCCCCCTGGAAGCCGCGCAGCTTGTGCAACCGGGCGTCGTAGGGCTTCATGTTGGCCATCAGCGCTTCCAGGGTCATGGCCGCGGCGATTTCGGCCTGCTTGAGCAGCCGCTCGCTCTCGTAGATCTGCAGGCAGGCCATGCCGGTGATCAGGTTGCTGCCGTTGATCGCCGCCAGGCCGTCGCGGGCCTGGAGCCCGGGGACGGGGATGCCGGCTTTCTTCATGGCCGCGGCGCCGGGCATGCGCTCGCCGTTGTAGAATGCCTCGCCCTCGCCCATCAGCAGCAGCGCGATCTGGCTCATGGGAGCCAGGTCGCCGCAGGCGCCGACGCTGCCCTTGTTGCAGACCACCGGGGTCAGCCCCTTGTTGAGCATGGCCACGTAGGTCTGGGTGATCTCCGGGCGGCAGCCCGAACAGCCGTTGGCGTGGACGTTGATGCGGCTCAGGATTGCCGCCCGCACCTCGGGGATGGGCACCGGTATGCCGATGCCGGCCGCGTGGTTGTAGATCAGGTATTTTTGGAACTGCCCGACCTGCTCGTCGGTCAGCACCACCTCGGAAAACTCGCCGATGCCGGTATTGACCCCGTACATGATCTCGCGCGCCTCGATGCGCTTCTCGATGAAAGCCCGGCAGTTCTTCAGCCTTTCGACGGCATCGGCATGGAGCTCCACCTTTTCCATGCCGTAGGCCACCTTATACACATCCTCGATTTTCAGGTTCTTCCCGGTCACGACAATAGCCATTTGTCCTCCTCAAAATTTTGCGATGAAATTTTTTCCGGAATGGCTATTGTATAAAATTCGCGCGATTTATTCAACCGAAAAGGCAAGCGCCGGGGATCGACGGAGAGGGGGATCCCGTCTTGACAGAAATGGTATAATGAAGCCTAACGCAGACGCGCGCGAGGAGAAAAGCATGGATAAGGAAAAGGAAGAAAAATTCGAGTTCCAGTCCGAAGTCAAGCAACTGCTCGACATCCTGGTCTATTCGCTCTACAAGAACAAGGAGGTTTTTCTGCGTGAGCTGATATCCAACGCCGCCGACGCGCTGAACAAGGTGCAATTCGAGATCCTGACCGCCGGCCACGGCGAAGACAAGGATGGCGAACTCAGCATCACCATCGCCGTCGACAAACCGCACAACAAAATATCGGTCGAAGACAACGGCATCGGCATGACCCGCGAGGAGCTGATCGGCAACATCGGCACCATCGCCCATTCCGGCACCCTCGATTACCTGAAAAAGATCGCCGCCACGCCGGCCAAGAGCCAGGTGGACCTGATCGGTAAGTTCGGCGTCGGCTTTTACTCCAGCTTCATGGTGGCCAGGGAGATCCACATCATCAGCAAATCCTGGACGAAGGACAACCCGGCCTGGCTGTGGAAATCCAAGGGGGAAAGCAGCTATACCATCGAGCCCAGCGACAGGAAAACCCGGGGCACGCGCATCGAGCTGTTCCTTAAAAAGGAGGAAAAGGAATTCCTGGAAGCCTACAAGCTGAAAAGCATCATCCTCAAGCATTCCAAGTTCGTCCCTTTCGCCATTTACCTCGACGGGGAAAAGATCGCCAGGAAAGAGGCCATCTGGACCCAGCCCAAGTCGCAGCTCGAGGAAAAGGACTATGGCGAATTCTACAAATTCCTGGAAAACACCCAGGAGGATCCCGAAACCTATTTGCATCTGTCTTCGGACGCCCCGGTGCAGTTCACCGCCCTCCTGTTCGTCCCCAAGACCTCGTTCGAATTGCTGGGCTTGATGAAAACCGAACCGGGGGTCGACCTTTATTCCAAGAAGATCCTGATCCAGAAAGGCTCAAAGGAAATCATGCCCGAGTACATGCGCTTCATCAAGGGCATCATCGATTCCGAAGAGATCCCGCTGAACATCTCCCGGGAAACCATCCAGAACAACGTACGCATCGACAAGATCAGGAAGTACGTGCTGAAAAAGCTGCTGGAACACCTGGAAGCCGTCAAATGCAAGAAACGGGAGATGTACCTGGCCATCTGGAAAAATTTCAGCAAGAATTTCAAGGAGGGCGTTGTCAGCGACTACGACAACCGGGAAAAGCTCGCCAAGCTGCTGCTTTTCTCCAGCTCGAAGACGAGCGGAGACGAGCTGATTGATCTGGATGAATACATCCGGCGTATGCCGGCCGGGCAGAAGGAGATTTACTTCCTCGGCGGCTCGGACCGCCAGACGATCGAAAAAAACCCGGCCCTGGAAATTTTTCGCAAGAATGAGTTTGAGGTGCTCTACCTGCTCGACCCTATGGACGAATTCGTCCTCGACCATTTGCGCGAATATGACAAGAAAACGTTCAAGATGGCCGAAAGCGCCGACATCCCCCTGGAGGAAAAAGCCGCGGCCGGCGATGCGGCTTACCTGCGCGACGTGGACAGTTTCATCACCTACCTGAAAACCATTTACAACGACCAAATCAAGGAGGTGAAAATCTCCAAGCGCCTGACCGACAGCCCCTGTCTCCTGCTCAACCCGGCCGACGGCCCCTCGGTGCAGATGGAAAAGATCATGAAAATGGTCAACAAGGACTACCAGCTCGGCAAGCGCGTCCTGGAGATCAATCCCGCCCACCCCCTGATCCGCAAGATGGCGGAGCTGCATAAAAAGGACCCGGCCCTGCCGCTGCTCAAGAACCTGGCCCTGCAGCTTCCCTTAAACGCCGCCCGCTTTTAGCAGCCGGCTGAGCCGATCGGCTGCCCGGGAGTATCCCGGATCGAGGATCAGGACCTGGCGCAGCTCTGCCACCTCGTCGGCCACCATCCCCGCCCCGTGCAAAGCGGACGCCAGGCTGAGCCGCGCCTCGATGTTCTCCGGGGCGATGGCCAGCCCGTGCCGGTACTGCTCCTGCGCTCCCGGGTAATCACCGGCGTAGAAGAGGGCGTACCCCAGGCCGAAGCGCGCCGAGGCGTCGTTGCCGTCGAGGGCGACGGCCCGGCGGAACCACGCGAGTGAATCGTGCAATCGGCCGCAGCGTAGCAGCTTCATGGCCATGCGGATGTTGGTGGCCGCGTCGGGATATGGAATTTCGCTCACCCCCGAAATCGACCAGGGGCCATCGGCGGTCCGGGCGACGATTTTTTCCAGCGAGCCGGTCAGGGGCGAAGCCAGCACCTCGCGGAGATAGGGATAGCGGCTGACGACGGCCCCCAGGCTGCCGTCGCGGTCGAGGAAATCGATGTCGCTGCCGGCCATGGCTCCCCAGGCGTTCCTGAAAGAAGGGAACGCATCGCTCTGATACAGGATGTTCAGCGCCGCCAGGTAGCGGCCGAGCCGGGCGATCTCGGGGCGGGGCGTGCTTTTCACGAAACAATCGGGGCACCAGCCGGCGATGCCCTGCACGTGAAACAGCTCGCGCGCCAGGCCGGTATCGCCGAACTTGGAAAACATGCCGTACTCCATGGAACGGTTGTCGTCGGTCACCGGGGCGGCGCCGAACGTCGCCTGCTCCAGATCGGCGCTGTTGGCCACGAAGGTCCCGACGATCTCCGTCAGCGTTCCCAGGTGCAGCCGCTCGAGATCGGCCTGCACCTGGGGAGCCAGGGCCAGATTGGCCGAACAGGCGGCGGGATCGAAGACGAAAACGGGGCTTTTGCAACCGACGATGATCAATTCCTTTCCCCATCCCGACAGCAGCACGGCGTTGGGGAAAACATCGAGAAACGCCCGCACCATCGACAGTCCGATCGCGGGCGCGACCTGGTACAGCGGCAGCCATTGGGTCAGGAACCCGCCGCTCCTCAAGCGGCTCCGGGCCAGGGCATAAAACTCGCGCGAATACAGGGAGGAGACGCCGGCGAAGGTGATGGGCGGCGGCTCCAGGGTGATCAGGTCATATTGGGCCGGCGGCAACATCTGCAGATGGAGCCGGCCGTCATTGACAAAAACCGAGACTCGTTTGTCGGCGAGGATATCGCGGTTGCTTTCCCGGAAAAAAGCGGCGTGGTCCAGAATCTGTTCCGAGAGATCGACGACATCGAGCTGCCGGACCGTCGGGTGCAGCGAAGCGGCGTGGAGCGTGTTGCCGATCCCGAAGCAGATCACCAGCACCGAACGCGGCGAGCTCATCTGCAAGAGCGGGATGTGAACGAAGGCGCGCATGTAGCGCTGCAATTTCAAGGCCGTGCCCGACATCGAGTGGCCGTTGGTCATCAGGAAACGGTCGCCGGTGCGATCCTCGACGACCAGCAGCATTTCGTTCAGCCCCTCGCTGCTGGCCAGGATGCGCTGGCCCGCAGCCAGGCGCGGAAAGCTGTTCATCATCAGGTGGTTAGCCGGCAGCAGGCTCCAGATAACCAGCACGCCGATGAGCATGGCCGCGCACAGGCTGAAAAGCCCATACCTGGCACGCCAGGAACCAGCCGGATCGTCCTTCAATTTGGCGGCTTGCAGGAAGAAAATGCCCAGTCCGGAAAGCAAACACAGAGCCAGGACGGCGCGCTGGCTTCCGACATTGGGGAGCAGAACGAAGCCCGCGGCCAGGGCGCCCAGAACCGCTCCGCATGTATTGGCCAAGTACAAACCGCCGGCCCGCCGACCCACGCGCCGCTCTAGGCGCTGGACACAGGCATTGGCCAAAGGAAAAGAAAATCCCATCAGCAAGGACGGCAATCCGATCACAGCCAGGATCGGCCGCAGCACGCCCCACATCTGCGTGAGCCCGGAGAGCCCCGTTCCGGCTGGAAGTTGCAGAAAACGCTTCATCAAATAGGCTTCGGCGATGCTGCCGTTGAAAGCGACCAGAAGCACCGTCGATGAAAAAATAAAAACGGCTTGGACGATCATGTACCGTTCCAGCGGTTTGCCCCAGCGCTTGAACGAGTAGCCCCCGGCCAGGGAGCCCAGCCAGATGCCGGCGAGGATTACCGTCAGCATCAGCGAAAAAACCACCCGGAATTCGCCCAGGGAAGCGCTCAGCAGGCGAAACCAGACGATTTCCATGCCCATGGAAGCGCTGCCTATGAAAAACAGCGCCACGGTAACCGGCCAGACGGTTCCGGCCGGAGCCTGCTGGACGGAGCCGGCTTCCGCGCGAACCGTGGAGGCCTGAGGGGGAGTTGCCGGTCCGGGGGCATCCGCACCTGGCGAAAGCAGGATGGCAGTCAAACCCACGGCCGCGTTGAGCGAAAGGGCGATCAACTGCGTGCGCAACAGCCCCACCTTCGGGACCAGCAGCAGGTCGGTGGCAAAACAGCCCAATGCCGCCCCGGCCGTATTGAAGCCGTACAAAAGCCCGATTTTCCAGCCGGCGGAATTCACGTTTTCCGAAACGAGTTGCCGGATCAACAGGGTGAGCGTCGCGCCCATTAACAGGGTTGCCGGCAGCATCAAGACGGCCGCGGTCAGGAATTGGCCGAGATGGGTCGCCAAGGAGAGATGCTGCCAGCCGCGCCCCGCTGCCGCGTAGCGGGCGAAAGACTCCAAAAATTCCTGCAGCCGGGGCAAGACCAGCGCCAGGGCCAACCCGGAAACCGCTATCCCCAATTCGGCGTATCCGTAGATCCTGAGGAATCCGCCCCCTTTTCCCGATCGATACCTGTTGTCGCTCCAGATGCCGACCGCGTAGCCGCCGGCACCGAGGCCCAGCATGAAAACGGACGTCACCAGCGACGCGGAGTAGATGGTGTTCCCGAAAAAATTGCCGAATACCCTGACCCAGACAACTTCATAGATCAGGCCACTGATGCCCGAAAAGAAAAAGAGCAGGTACGGCAGCGTCGCCCTGTTTTTTTTCAACACCATCAAAGTTCCACCCCGCGAGGCTTCGCGACCGCTTGCGTCATTGACGCTTCAAGAAGCGCTCCAACCAGTCGAACTGCTGCTCGTAAACAAATTTCCAGTTCTGCAGCTTGTTGTAATAATGCCCTTCGTCGGGGAAATAGATGAACTTGGCCGGCACCCCCAGGCGCTGCAGGGCGGTGAACATGGCGACCCCCTGCGAGAGGTCGACGCGGTAGTCCCGCCCGCCGTGGCAAACCAGGGTCGGTGTCTTGAAATTCTGCGCGAAGGTGCTGGGCGAGGAGCGCATGTATTCGTCGCGGTTGGCCATGGGCGTGCCGCCGAATTCCATTTCCGGGAACCATAGCTCATCGGCGCTATAGTAGCACATCAACTGGTCGAAAATGCCGTCGATCGAAACGAAGCAGGCAAAGCGGTCGGTCTGGCCGTTGAGCCAGTTGACCAGATAACCGCCATAGGAACGGCCGCTGGCGCCGACTTTGCCGCCGTCAATGAAAGGGTATTTGGCGATCAGGTA
>JAPKZL010000052.1 GCA_026393795.1 Candidatus Aminicenantes bacterium
TCGTGACCGGGTACCGGCCGCAGTTTTTCTTCCGCACCACGGACGTAACCGGGTCGGTAAAGCTCCCCGAGGGCGTGGAGATGGTCATGCCCGGGGACAACGCCAACCTGGAGATCGAGCTGATCATGCCCATCGCCATGGAGAAAGGGCTGAAGTTCGCCATCCGCGAAGGCGGCCGCACCGTCGGCGCCGGCAGCGTGACCGATATCATCGAGTAAAAGGAGAGCCATGTTAACCAAGATCAGAATCAAGTTAAAATCGTTCGACAACCGGGTGCTGGACAAGTCATCGGCGGAAATCGTCGCCAAGGCCAAGCGGACCGGCGCCATCGTCACCGGCCCCATCCCCCTGCCGACCAAGATCGAGCGCTTCTGCGTCCTCCGTTCACCGAATACCGACAAGAAATCGCGCGAGCATTTCGAACGCCGTTCCCATGCCCGGCTGATCGAGATCCGCGAACACAACGACGATACGATTTCCGAATTGAAAAAAATGGATCTACCCGCCGGCGTCGAGGTCGAGGTCAAATCCAACTAAATGAGAAGGTGAAACCATGATACAGGGAATAATTGGCAAAAAAATGGGCATGACGCAGGTGTTCACCGACGACGGTCGGGTGATCCCCGTGACCATGATCAAGGCCGCTTGCGTGGTGGTTCAAAAACGGACCGGCGAAGGCCAGAAAACGAGGGTCCAGCTGGGTTTTGTCGAGGATAAACCGGTCAAGAACGTCGGCAAACCGCAGAAGGGGCATTTCGCCAAGGCCAAGGTGCCGCCGACGCGCAGGCTGCATGAGTTTTTTCTGAACGGTACCGAGATCAATGTCGGCGATGCGGTCGGGGCCGATATTTTCGCAGAAAGCGAGATCGTCCGCGTGCTGGGGACGACCAAGGGCAAAGGATTCCAGGGCGTCGTCAAGCGCTATGGCTTTGCCGGCGGCCGCTCGAGCCACGGTTCCATGTTTCACCGCGCCATCGGCTCGGCCGGCAGCAACACCTACCCGGGCGAGGTCATCAAGGGCAAGCGCATGCCCGGCCGCATGGGCGGCGAGAGCAAGACCGTCATGGGCTTGGAAGTAGTCAAGGTGGACAAGGAAAGGAATCTGCTTCTGGTCAAGGGGGCCGTTCCCGGTTGCAAGAACAACTACCTCTATATTTTGAAGAATTCCTTCTAACGGAGAACAATCATGGTCAAGATCAAGGTACGAAACATTCAGAATAAGGAAGTGAGCGAGTTGGAACTTCCTGAAGCCATCTTTGACTACCCTTTGAAAGAGCATCTGATCTACGAAGCGGTAAAAAATTACAATGCCAATCAGCGCCAGGGTACGGCCTGCACCAAGACCCGCGCTGAGGTTTCCGGCAGCGGCAAGAAGCTCTGGAAGCAAAAAGGGACGGGCCGGGCCAGGATGGGCGCCATCCGCAGCCCGCTCTGGCGCAAGGGTGGCACCACCTTCGGTCCCAAGCCGCGCGACTACTCCTACGCCATGCCCAAGAAGGCGCGCCGCAACGCCATCAAATCGGTTCTTTCGGAAAAAGTCAGGAATGACCGCCTTCTGGTTCTCGACGAGCTGAAGCTCCGTTCGAAAAAAACCAAGGATGCGCTCAAGACCCTGAGCAAGTTCGCCTTCGACAAGCTACTGATCGTCGACAACAAGGACAACTCGGACCTGATGCTGTCCACGCGCAACATCCCCCACATCAAGGCCATCGACGTGGGCGAAATGAACATTTATGATTCGCTGAACTACAATTACATCATGCTTTCGGTCGCCGGGATCAAAAAGCTGATGGAGGTGCTCAAATGAAGCTGGAATACGCGGAAATGATTCTGGCGCCGTTGGTGACCGAGAAAACGACGGCGTTGAAGGACAAGCAGCGGCTGTTGTGCTTCAAGGTCCACCGCGCCGCCAACAAGATCATGGTCAAGAAAGCGGTCGAGGAGCTGTTCAAAACCAAGGTGGAATCGGTGCGCATCCAAAACTACCAGGGCAAGGAAAAGCGCCATGGCCGCTACACCGGGCGCCGTGCCGCCTGGAAAAAAGCTTACGTCAAGCTGACCCCCGACGCCAAAATGATTGAATACATCGAGGTGATCTGATGGGCATCAAAACATTCAACCCGGTCACGCCGGGACTGCGCGGCCGCGCCGGCTATACGTTCGAGGAATTGACCACCGACAAGCCCTACCGCAGGTTGCTGGTCTCCCTGCCCAAGCACGCCGGCCGCAACAACATGGGGCGCATCTCGGTCCGCCACCACGGCGGCGGCCACAAGCGCCAGTACCGCATCATCGATTTTCGCCGCAACAAGCTGGAAGTGCCCGGCATGATCGAGACCATCGAATACGATCCCAACCGCACGCCGCGCATCGCCCTGGTCAAGTACCAGGATGGCGACCGGCGCTACATCCTGGCGCCGCTGGGCATCAAGGTCGGCGATCCGGTCATCTCCACCGCGGGGGAAGCGGAAATACTGCCCGGCAACACGCTGCTGATCAAGAATATTCCCGTGGGCACCAACATCCACAACGTGGAAATGAGCATGGGCCGGGGCGGGCAAATCGCGCGCACGGCCGGCGCCTACGCCACGCTGATGGCCAAGGAAAGCGAATACGCGTTGCTGAAGATGCCGTCGGGCGAACTGCGCAAGATCCACATCAACTGCCGGGCGACCATCGGCCAGCTGGGCAACGTCGAACGGGCAAACATAAAAATCGGGAAAGCCGGCCGCAACCGCTGGCTGGGCTGGCGCCCGCACGTGCGCGGCACGGTCATGAACCCGATCGACCATCCCCACGGCGGCGGCGAAGGCAAAACCAAGGGCGGCCGCAACCCGGTCACCCCCTGGGGCAAGCCGACCAAGGGCTACAAGACCCGGCGCAACATGCGCACCACGAAATTCATTGTGAAAAGGAGAGGGTAAATAAATGGGCCGATCACTAAAAAAAGGTGTCTATATTGATGCAAAATTGCTTAAAAAAGTCATTGAAACCAGGAATTCCGGCAAAAAAGAGATCATCAAGACCTGGTACCGGCGCTCCACCGTCATTCCGGAAATGGTCGGCATGACCATGGCGGTCCACAACGGCAGGAAATTCATCCCGATTTACATCACCAAGAACATGGTGGGATTGAAACTCGGCGA
>JAPKZL010000053.1 GCA_026393795.1 Candidatus Aminicenantes bacterium
ATGTGATAAATCGGTACTGATTTCATTTTATTTCAGTTTTTTCTCCGGATTTCCATATGTAACACCTACTAGATATAAAGAGAAAATCATTAATCTGGAAACGTACCTTGTCTTCTTTACTCATTGGACATAATAATTAAACCATATATTAAATGCCCCATGCATCTCCGTATTTATTTATAAAATATAATTCATTATTCTATATAGATAAAATAAATTCAACCATTCATAGGGTAAGAAAATTGCTAAAATGAGCCGATCTGAGAATTGCCTAATTTTTCTTGACAATTACCTATTTTTTAATATAATAAATTTTAAAAAAATCATGACAAACAACATACAAACCATCATTCTACTGACGATTTTTGTGCCCATCATCGGCTCCCTGACCATCCCCCTGGCCGGCTTGATCTCCAAAAAGGCCCGATCGTTCTGGTCGGTGCTGATCGCCCTGGCCACCACCTCCTGCTCCATGCTGCTGATCCCGTTCGCCCTGAAGGGCGGCGAGCTCGCCTTCCGCAAAACCATGGCCCTCGGCCTCGACTTCGTCCTGGTCGCCGACGGGCTGTCGGTTTTCATGGCCGTCGCCTCCTCCTTCATCGGCGCGCTGATCGTCGTCTACTCGTTGGGGTATATCGGCCACGAGGAAAACCAGAACGAGTATTACCTGATCGTCCTGCTTTTCATCGGCGCCATGATGGGCCTGGTGTTTTCGGCCAACCTGATCTTCATGTACCTGTTCTGGGAGATCGCCGCCATCGCCTGCTGGCGCTTGATCGGGTTCTACCGGGGCAAGGAGCACGTGCTCAAGGCGGACAAGGCCTTCCTGGTGACGTTCTTCGGCGCCGTGTTCATGCTGCTGGGCTTCATCATGATCTACAACCAGACCGGCACCTTCGACATCACCGCCATGCGCGGCGTCCTCATCCCGGGCACGGCCGTAATGCTGATCCTGCTTGGCATGTTCTCCAAGTCGGCCACCGTGCCGCTGCACACCTGGCTCCCGGACGCCGGCGTGGCGCCGACCACCGTCACCGCCCTGCTGCACGCGGCGGTGCTGGTCAAGATCGGCGTCTACGCCTACGCGCGCCTGTTCTGCTACACCTTCAAGCTCCCCTGGGGCTGGCAGCAGGCCATCCCGATTATCGTCGTCTTCTCCAGCCTGGTGGCCGCCGCGGCCGCCGCCGTGGAGAACGACCTCAAGCGCATCCTGGCCTACTCCACCGTCAGCCAGATCGGCTACATCTTCCTGGGCTTCTCCGTGCTGAACCCGGTGGGCATCGCCGGCGCGCTGCTGTTCATCCTGATGCACGGCCTGGCCAAGGCCGGCCTCTTCCTTTGCGCCGGCATCGTCATCCACGCCACCCACCAGCGCGACATCCGCCAGATGGGCGGCTTGTTCAAGACCATGCCCTGGACGGCCATGGCCTTCATCTTCTGCGCCTTCTCGGTCATCGGCATCCCGCCCTTCGGCGGCTTCTTCTCCAAGTTCATGGTCATCGCCGGCACCGTGCAGTCGGGCCGCATCTGGGTAGCCGCTGCGGCGCTTTTCGCCGCCGTGCTGACCATGTTCTACCTTTTCAAGGTGTTCAGCCTGGTCTTCCTGGGCGAAGCGAAGGGTGAGCACAAGGAGGGGACACGCTCCATGGTCTTCGTGGTCGTGCTGCTGGCCGTCCTCTCGCTTTTGGCCGGATTTTTAGTCGCTTACCCCATGAAGCTCGTCAACGTGGCCACGAACGAAATCATCAGGTGGATACAATGAACCCGCAAAACCTTTTAATACCCGTCTTGCTGCCTTTACTGCTGGCCCTCTTCTCGTTCCTGCTGCCGCAGCGCGTCAAGTGGCTGCGCGAAGCGGTCTCGCTCCTGGGCGCGGCCCTGTTCGCCTACGTCACTTTCGCCTTTTTCGGCCAGAAGGAGCTCTTTTTCACCCTGCCCTGGCTGGGCCACGGCATCGATTTCGAATTGCGCCTCTACCAGTTCAGCTCCTTCATCCTGCTGGCGCTGGGCGGGGTCGTGCTGCTGATCACCCTGTACTCAACCGTCAAGATGGCCGGGCATCCGCGTCGCCGCGAATACTACGGCTACCTGTTCCTGACCGCCGCCCTGGCCAGCGGCGCCATTCTGGCCAACAACTTCGTGCCGCTGGTCTTTTTCTGGGAAGGGCTGCTGATCACCCTGTACGCCCTGATCAACCTCGGCGGCGGACCGAACGCCCACCGCACCGCCGTCAAAAGCTTCATTATCGGCGGCTTCTGCGATTTCGCCATGATCCTGGGCATCGCCATCCTCTGGTGGCAGACCGGCACGCTGCGCATGTCGGAGCTGGCGGTCGTGCCGCAGGGACTGACCGCGGTCAGCTTCTACCTGATGCTCATCGGCGCCATGGGCAAGGCCGGCGCCATGCCCTTCCACACCTGGATCCCCGATGCCGCCATCGACGCCCCGGTCTCGGTCATGGCCTTCATCCCTGGCGCCCTGGAAAAGCTGCTGGGCATCTACCTGCTGGTGCGCATCGCCCTGGATTTCTTCACCCTGGAAATCAACAGTCCCTTCTGCATCACCATGATGGTCATCGGCGCGGCCACCATCGTGCTGGCCGTGTTCATGGCCCTGATCCAGAAGGACCTGAAAAGGCTCCTCTCCTACCACGCCGTCTCGCAGGTCGGCTACATGATCCTGGGCATCGGCACGGCCATGCCCATCGGCATCATCGGCGGCGTGTACCACATGATCAACAACGTCATCTATAAAAGCGGCCTCTTCATGGCCGCCGGTTCGGTCGAACACCAGACCGGGACCACCGAGCTGAAAAAGCTCGGCGGCCTGTACAAGGTCATGCCGCTGACGGCACTGGGCTTTGTCGTCTGCGCCGCGGCCATCTCCGGCATCTGGCCGCTCAACGGCTTCGTTTCCAAGGAAATGATCTTCCACGGTTCCTATGAAACCGGCTACACCATTTTCACCATCGCCGCCTGGCTCGGCGCCATCTTCACCTTCGCCTCGTTTTTGAAGGCCGGCCACGCGGTCTTTTTCGGGCCGCGCAACCCCGAGCTGCCCCAGGTCAAGGAGAACAAGAGCCCGCTTTACCTGCCGATCCTGGTCATGGCCGCCCTATGCGTCATCTTCGGCGTGTTCAACTGGGTGCCGCTCAAGTTCTTCCTTGAGCCCATCATGAACGGCCACCTGGCAACGGGCGAGACGCTGCACCTCAGCGGCCACGCCCTGGCCCTGTTCAACCCCATCGCCATGATCTCCATGGGCTGCCTGCTGGCCGCCCTGGGCTTGCACCTATACGGCTTCAAGAAAGGCGGCAACAAGGCCTACATGGTTTCCGAGCCGATCCACCACCTGCCGGTGCTGCGCACCATCTACGACTGGGCCGAGGCCCGCGTCTTCGACCTCTACGAGCAGGGGATCAAGTTCCTGCAAGCCCTGTCGCGTTTCCTTTTCAAGTTCGTGGACCGGCCCATCGACTTTTTCTATGAGAAAATCGTGGTCGCGGTCGGCAATGCCTGCACCGGCGCGCTGAAGCTCGCCCACAACGGATTCTACGCCAACTACCTGGCCTGGACCATCGGCGGACTGGTGCTCATCGTCTGGGCCATCAGCGCCCTCATTCGCTAAGGGAGGAGCCATGATCTTTCTATTCATCATCATACCGCTGCTGCTGGCCAGCCTGTTGCCGCTGCTGGGCAAAATCTCCAAGCGCTTCCTGCCCGACCTGCTGGCCAGCGCCACCATGCTCTTCCTGCTGGTCTTTTCGGTCATCTATGCCAAGCCGCTGATTGCCAACGGCGGCATCATCCAGCAGGCGTTCTGGTTCAACTATCCGCTCAACATCCGCCTGCTGCTGGACGGCTTCAGCCTGTTCATGCTCTTCACCATCTCGCTGGTCAGCTTCGCCGTCACCCTGTACTCGATCAACTACATGGAGCATTACGGGGCCAAGGCCAACTATTACGCCCTGCTGCTGCTGATGATCGCCGGCATGAACGGCCTGGTGCTCTCCAGCGACCTGTTCAACATTTACATGTTCCTGGAAGTCGCCGCCGTGGCCTCCTACGCCCTGGTCGCTTTCGGACTGGGGCACGACGAGCTCGAGGCCTCGTTCAAGTACCTGATGCTGTCCGCCGTCGCTTCGGCCTTCATCCTGCTCTCCATCGCCATCCTTTTCGGCCTGACCGGCGGGTTAAGCTTCAGCGCGGTAGCGGCCGGGCTGAAGACGCTGGACACCAAGTACGCGGTCGGCTTCTGCAGCGCGCTGTTTTTGATGGGCTTCGGCCTGAAGGCGGCCATCGTCCCCTTCCATTCCTGGCTGCCCGACGCCCACCCCTCGGCGCCGGCGCCGATCTCGGCCATGCTCTCGGGCGTGCTGATTAAGGTTTCCGGCGTTTACGCCATGATGCGCATCTTCCTGAACGTCTTCGGGCTGACGCCGGCGTTGACCACGGTGTTGAGCGTGCTGGGCATCGCTTCCATCTTCGTCGGCGCCCTGGCCGCCCTGGGCCAGAACGACATCAAGCGCATGCTGGCCTACTCGTCGATCAGCCAGATCGGCTACGTGGTGCTGGGTTTCGCCATCGGCACGCCGCTCGGCGTTCTGGGCGGCCTGTTCCACCTGTTCAATCACGCCCTGTTCAAGTCGCTGCTCTTTTTGAACGCCGGAGCCGTCGAGCAGTCGACCGGGACCCGCTCGCTGGACAAGATGGGCGGCCTGGCCAAGCGCATGCCGCTGACCGCGGCCACCTCGGCCATCGGCTCGCTGTCCATCGCCGGCGTGCCGCCGCTGAACGGTTTTTGGAGCAAGCTGCTGATCATCATCGCCCTGGTCCAGGCCAAGATGTTCGTGCTGGCCGTCCTGGCCGTCCTGGGCAGCGTGGTCACGTTGTGGTACTACCTGGTATTGCAGCGCAACGCTTTTTTCGGCAAGCTGAACGAAACCTGGAAAGCGGTCAAGGAAGCCCCGTTCTGGATGTCGACCGCGACGGTGCTGCTGGCGCTGCTGTGCATCGTCATCGGTTTGGCCTTTCCCCTGATCATCAAATCGTGGCTGCAGCCGGCAGCCGATGCGTTGAGCGGCGGGGTCAGCGTGTCCCTTAACTTTCTCAGATTTTAGGAGAATCGCATGCATCTTTCGCTCTTGATTGGCTTGGTCATATTTTCCATCATGGCCGTCCTGCTGCAGGACCTGCTCAAGGCAGCCATCAGCCTGGCGACAGCCAGCATTTTCCTGGCCGTCGTCTTCTTCAGGATGAATGCCGCCTACGCCGGCGTTTTCGAACTCTCGGTGGTCGCCGGGCTGATCACCGTTTTGTTCATCACCGCCATCGCCCTGACCCGCAGCGACGAAAAGGTGCGCGAAGGCAAGTTCCACCGGCTGGTCTTCCCGCTGTTCTTCCTGGCGTTGATTGTCATCGACGTTCTGGTCATGAAAAGCCTGCTGGGCCGCATCCCGGCCATCACCAGCCCCGAAGCGGGGACCTTCGGTGAAATCCTTTGGAAGGAACGCAGTTTCGACCTCATCGGCCAGATCGGGGTGATCTTTGCCGGAGTGCTGGCCGTGCTGGCGCTGTTCCGTTCGAGGAGCAAATCGTCGCAAGGGGATAAAGCATGAATAACTTCTGGATACTGAACATGGGCGCGGCGGCGCTATTGATCGGCATCGGCATCTACTGCCTGCTGACCATGAAAAACATGGTCAAGCTGCTGGTCGGCGTCGAGGTCATCGCCAAGGGCGTCACCTTGGCGCTGATTGCCACCGGCTGGACCAAGAACAACCTGCTGCTCGCCCAGAGTCTGGTCATCTCGGTGATCGTCGTTGACGTCGCCGTCATCGCCACGGCGCTGGCCATCATCATCAGCATCAACCGCCATACCCAGAGTCTGGATGTCAGGAAACTGACCAAACTAAAGGGATAAACCATGAGCAAACATGTAATGGAAATGCTGCTGGCGCCGCCGCTGGCCTTCCTGTTCTTCCTGGCCGTTTTTTATCTGTTTTATTTCCTGGCCGGGCGACTGGCCCCCAAGATGAATGCCGTCGGCGGCAAGCTGAAAACATACCACTGCGGCGAGGACATCCCGGGCGGCAAGATCCAGTTCGGCTACAAGCTCTTCTTCTTCATCGCCCTGTTCTTCACCATGATGCACGTGGCGGCGCTGGTCGTGGCCACGCTGCCGTCGGGGCCGATCGCCTACCTGGGCCTGTTCTACCTGGGCATGATCTTCCTGGCCGTCCTGGCTTTGATCACAAGGAACCAACATGATTGAAAGACTAGTCCACTGGTCACGGGTCAAATCCCCATGGGTCCTCCATCTCAATACCGGCGCCTGCAACGCCTGCGACATCGAAATCCTGGCCGCGCTGATGCCGCGTTTCGACCTGGAACGCTTCGGCATTCTGCTCAAGGGAACGCCGCGCCACGCCGACGTCCTCATCTGCACCGGCCCCATCACCCGCCAGAACCGCGACCGGGTCGTGCGCATTTACGAGCAGGTTCCCGACCCCAAGTTCGTCGTAGCCGTCGGCGCCTGCGCCATGTCGGGCTGCGTCTATCGCGGCGCCTACAACTCCATGGGCGGCATCGACCAGGTCTTGCCGGTCAACGCCTACATCCCGGGCTGCCCGATCCGTCCCGATGCCCTGATTGACGGAGTCGTCAAACTCCTCAATTCGCTGAAATGAGGTCAGACATGAATGCCGAAGCCATCGTAGAAAAAATAAACAGTGACATCAAGGACAAGGTCCAGGACGTCGCCATCGTCGCCCCCCGGCGCATCAACGTCAGGGTCGAGCGCGACAAGCTGCTGGCGGTGCTCCGCTACCTGAAGGAGCAGTTCGGCTTCACCCACCTGGCCACCATCAGCGGCGTCGACCTGGGCGAATCCTTCGAAGTGATCTACCACCTGGCCAGCAACCTGGCCACGGTCAACGTCAGGATCCTGGCCCCGCGCAGCGCCCCGACCATCCCCTCCGTATGCTCGGTCATCCCCGGCGCGATCCTGTACGAGCGCGAGTTGCAGGACATGTTCGGCCTGGTGGTCCAGAACATCCCCGATCCGCGGCCGCTGCTGCTGGCCGACGATTGGCCCGCCGGCGAGTACCCGCTGCGCAAGGACTGGCATTTCGAACGGCCGGCCGAAAAAATCCCCGGAGGTAAATAATGGAATTCAAGGTCTCCTTAGGTCCGCAGCACCCCGCCCTGCACGAACCGATCAGCCTGCGCATGACCCTGGACGGCGAGATCATCCGCGACGCCGACCTGAAACTGGGCTACAACCACCGCGGCATTGAAAAGCTGGCCGAGAGCAGGACCTTTATCCAGAACCTGTACCTGACCGAGCGTATCTGCGGCATTTGTTCCTTTTCCCATCAGACCTGTTTCACCCAGGGGGTGGAAACACTGATGGAACTGGTGCCGGCCAGACGCGGCCTCTATCTCCGCACCCTGGTCTGCGACCTGGAACGGGTGCACAGCCATTTGCTCTGGCTGGGAGTGGCCGGCCAGGAAGCCGGTTTCGAATCGTTCTTCATGTACACCTGGCGCGACCGCGAGGTGGTCATGGACATCCTGGATACCATTTCCGGCAACCGCGTCCATTATTCGATGAACACGTTCGGCGGCGTGCGCCGCGACATCGATGAGATCCAGAGGAACCACATCCTTGAT
>JAPKZL010000054.1 GCA_026393795.1 Candidatus Aminicenantes bacterium
GGCCAGCAGCAGCGATTTGCAGTCGCAGTCCCCGTACTGTTCGTAAAGGCAGACGAGGGGCGGGAAGAAGGAATTGATGAACTTGTTGCCGTAGTAGTACGGCGGCTTCTGGTAGCGGACGGTTTGGACGAAGAACAGGAATTCGGCGAGCAAGGCCCCGGTGGCGGGCAGCGGCGCCAGCGCCTGCCGCAGGGCGGCGGTCAGGCCGGGGAAATATCCCAGGTTGCGGCGGAATATACCGGCATAATCTACCATGTAGATCTCCTTGCCTTGGTAGACGGCGACGCGCTGGAACCCTCGCTTTTCGAACATCAGCGTGCTCTCCATGCCGCGCGGGACCCCGAACTGGCTCAGCTCGTTCCTGACGTCGGCTTTGGCGAGCGCGAAATCGATGTGCCGCGCCTGCTTGTCGGCGCCGGTCCAGTCGAAAGCGCGCCGGTAGGAATCGCCCTCGGCCGGAGAGGCCGGCGGCGGACTTCCGGCTGCCAGCGCCCGGGGCGGGGCGGCCTGGGAGAGGAAGAGAACCAGCAGCAGCAGTGCCAGGGCGGTGGCCAGCGCGGGGGGGTGCCGCTTTTTCATCGGTCTTAAAGCAGCTTCAGCGAGTTGAAAAGCGCCAGGGTGATGGTGCTGATGATCGATTCGATGAACATGCCCAAAACGATCACGGTGATGCCGATGACCACCGCGACGGCTATATTCCCTTTTTTAATCTCCTCCCATTCATCGATGTCCCTGGTTAAGCCGATGAGCAGCTTCAGGGCCAAGAATACGACCAAAGCTCCTGAAATCAGAGCCACGACCAATGAGGCCATGACGCCGAGGATGAATAACAACCCCGTCTTGAGGGTGATGCCCGCGGGGTAATTGATGTACCACACGTTCATGATCGGCTTGATCGTTTCAAAGCACATATGCCCGATGGTCCAGATGAATGCCCCGAGCACCATGGCGGTGGCGACGTTGTGGTGCTTGACGATCTCCTTCTTTTCCTGGATGTTTTTGCGGGTCAGGAACAACAGGATCCAGATGCTGCCCAGCACGGAAACGATGGCGGCCGCGAAGATCAATGCCAGGTAGATCAGGGTGGATACCAAATGAAAGCCGTTATTTTCTATCATGGGCTACCTCCACGCACATCAAGCATTATAGATGTCTGGAAAAAAAACATCAACGCAACCGGCTGCAGTTTGTGCAGGTTAAGCGTTTTTCAACATTTGGGCCGATGCCGCAAAAGTGATGAGTGTCGGGATTTATGTTTTACATTTGAAACAAAAAGAAGGTAGTTTATTTCCGAGTGACCCAAAAACAGGACATAAATATGTATAATTGCTGGCAAGAGCTATGCATGCAATAAGCCTGAAATAATCGATTACTAGTTAAAAGGTGGAGGAAAAAGAGTTATGATGAGTTTAATGAAAATCAAAAAGAGTTTGGTTTTTATGCAACTGATCGTCATGAGCCTGACCTTCCCTGTTTTCGCTCAGCAGGAGCAGCAGAAAGAATACGTGCAGGTGGTCAACGTGGAGTTGATCCTGCGGGTGCTAAAAGATGGGGCTCCGGTCGGCGGGCTGAAGAAAAGCGACTTCACCCTCACTGAAGACGGCGAGCCGTGTGAGATAAATGGCTTTTTCGAAAATCACCGCAGCATTGCCCGCGCCGGCGAATCTAAAAAACAATTGCAGCAGCCGCGTTTGTACCTTCTGTTTTTTTGGGTCGGCAATCCCGCCGCCGACGTCGAGGGCGTTCTTGACAAGTTTTTCTCTACGATATACCGCGATGTCACGCAATACACGTGGGCGGTTAAGGAATATCAACTCCGCGAATTATCAACCGATATGACCGCTTTTGAAGCGATGGCCAATTCATTGATCCCTATTAAAAATGACAAATTCGCCCTGGTCTTTTTTCAACATGACACCCTGCCTCTCTTCGATATTTCCAAGGTGAGTGACGAGTGCTTGTTGAATGGAATTAATGAAAAAACTATTGTTGCGTTGAAAGATGAAATTGGAAAAATCGAAATCCAGGCAAAAATCTTTTTCAATTTCCACCGCTTTTCGGAAAAACTGAAATCGTTATTTATTCAGGCCAATACCCAATTCCATCTGCTATTCCTCAGCCCCGATAGAAGTGACGTGCATGCCAATGTAAGCTCCAAACTCCCGCTCATAAAAAGCGAGGAGGTTTTCTCCAACTGGGACCAGGTCCTGCGGGAAATCAGTAAAAATACCGGGGGACTTATGATGGACGGTGACCGCATGGTTGATGCTTTGGATCAAGTCACAGCATTTGAGGATATTTATTACCAGTTCACCTATGTTCCCCAGGGGCAAGGGACAAAAAAACGGAAAATCGACATCCGCGTCAATCAACCGGAAATGCAGGTGATCTATGGTCGGACGCTGGAAATGAAAGAATTGCCGCTGGTGAAAATCGCTGAAATATCCGCTAGCAGCCGGCTCATTCGTCTTGGGGTCGTCGATTTCTACGCCATCGCCAAAGATGGCGTTCCCACCGGATTGGTGAATATATATGTGACCGGCAAGCAAACGGACAATGAACCGTCGCGGCTCCTCATTTCCCAGGCAAGCGAAACCGCCGGAACGATCGATTTGCCCTTTGCCTTTCCGCAGTCGGGTTCCTGGGATCTCGAAGTACGGGTAGTCGACCAGATCACGGGGCAGCAGGACGTGAAAAAAGCACAGGTTGAAATAGCACCCGCCGTTCCTACTCCTGCTCCGGACAATGAGTCCGATCCCGCCCTGATTGCCTTACTGTCCAAAGGGGCCGCTTACGCGGAGAAGCTGAAGAAAACGGCTTTCAGTTTTTTTTGCCGGGAAGATGTGACCCAGGAAGTGTTTGCAACAAACTCCAGATTCAGACCTTTTTCACGAATCTACTGGATATATGATTATCAGATCATCGGCGGGGATGGAAAAATCACGGAAAACCGGGTGTTGCTGGAGAAAAACCGGAAAGAATCGCACCAGGAAAAAGCTCAACTGGAGACCATGTACCGTTCTTTTTATTCTTTTTATATGCCGGTGACCGTTTTGGCCGGTGAAAAGCAACATTTGTACCAATATCGGCTATTGAGCAAAAAAAAGAAGATTTGGCATATCGCGGCTGTCCGGCGTGATCCTTCGCTGCCAATCCCTTGGGGGGAAATATGGATCAGTGAAGAGGATGGGGCCGTCTTGAAGATTCAAATCGAACAAACTTCGATTGTCGGATTTGAAAAATTAGCCGAAAAACTAAAAAAGCGAGGCTTGGTGCCGGCAATCACGACCATTCACGAATACGACATAGAAAAAAACCAGATCCGCTTTCCCAGCAAAACAATCTTTATTGAAAGATACAACTCGGATTTTGTGCCAACAAAAGAATGGAGCTCAACGGTATTTGTAGGATATGGTCATTCCTCATTTGAACACTCACGGACATATTTTGAATATGAAGATTACCGCTTTTTTTATGTTACGGCCAGCGTCAAGGTAAAAATCGAGTAAAGCATCCAGCCCTGGCAAGGTTACCACTATATCTTTATTGGTGATGCAACAGAACAAAAAAATAGTCTGCGGCGGGTGTTCAAACGCCGTTGCATTTCGACCAGCCGCAGGTCGCGCAGGTCGGGCACTTTTCATCGTTCAAAGCGGTGCCGCAGAGCGGGCATTTGCTCACGTGCATGTCCTGGTGCTTGACATTGACGGCGCCTATATGGGTTTCCAGGACCTTGGCGATGGCGTCGGGGATCGATTGGATCAACTGGCCGTTGGTGAAGATCGGCTCGGCGCCGCCGATGCCCTTCAGCTGGTTGACCACTTCCTGGGTGGGGATGCCGCTGCGCAGGGCCAGCGATATCAGGCGGCCGCTGGCCTCGGCGTCGGCCATGGTCGAGTAGCCGCTCTTGCCGATGGAAGCGAATACTTCAAAGGGCTTCTTGTTGAAATAAGTGACCGTGATGTAGAGGTTGCCCAGCCCGGTCGAAATCTTATGGGTGGTCGAAGGGATGGCGTCGGGGCGGCCCAACGGCGTCGGCTTCTCGCTTCCGGCCTTGTTCAGCACCTGCAGGGCGCGGCAGCCGTCGCGGTATACGGTGATGCCCTTGATGTTCATGTCGAAAGCCATCAGGTAGGCGGCGGCGATGTCCTTGCGGGTGGCCGCGTTGTTGAAATTGATGGTCTTGGAAACGGCGCTGTCCACGTATTCTTGAAAGACGGCCTGCATCTTCAGGTGATCGATCGGGGAAATTTCCTGGGTGGTGATGAAATAGCCGGGCGCGGCTTCATCGGGGTGCTTCTCCTGCCATTGCTGGAACAGGGGGTGAATGTCGGTGATTTCCCCATCCAGGATTTTGGAGACCACCCGGAAGGCGAAAATCGGCTCGATGCTCGACGAGCAGCCGGCGATGCGGGAAATGGTCCCGGTCGGGGCGATAGTCAACACCGAGGCGTTGCGCATTTTTTGGCCCTGGTAGATGGATTTTTCGATGTTGGGGAAACTGCCGCGAGTTTCAGCCAGCGCACGCGAGGCGGCCACGGCTTCCTCCTTCATGAAGCGGATGATCTTGCTGCCAAGGTCGCGGGCTTGGTCGCTATTGTAACCGATGCCCATCTGGATCAGCAGGTCGGCAAAGCCCATGAGGCCGAGGCCGATGCGGCGGTTGGACTTGGCCATCTTATCGATCTCCGGCAGCGGATACAGGTTGACTTCGATGACATCGTCCAGGAAACGGATGCCCAGCTGGATGAGCTCGCGGAATTTCGTCCAGTTCAGCCGCTCCGGCGATTTCCTGTCGAACACGTTCATCAGGTTGATCGATCCGAGATTGCAGGCTTCGTAGTCATGGAGCGGCTGTTCGCCGCAAGGGTTGGTGGCCCGGATCGGCCCCTGAAGAGCGGTGGGATTCAGCTGGTTGACCTTGTCGATGAAGATCAGGCCCGGATCGCCGTTGCTCCAGGCTGAATCGACGATCAGCTCAAAGACTTCCCGGGCGCTGGCCTGGGCGACCGCCTGGCCGTCCATGGGATTGATCAGGTCGTAGCTGGTTTTGTTCTTGACGGCTTGGATGAAAGCCTCGCTGATGGCCACCGATATGTTGAAGTTCTGGGCGGTGACGCCGTCGCGTTTCATGGTGATGAAAGACGTGATGTCGGGATGGTCCACGCGCAAGACCCCCATGTTGGCGCCGCGGCGGGTGCCCCCCTGCTTCACCGCTTCGGTGCCGGCGTCGATGACGCGCAAAAAAGAGACAGGTCCGGAGGCGATGCCCTGGGTCTTGCGCACGAAACTCCCTGCCGGCCTGACCCGGGAAAAATCGAACCCGGTCCCGCCCCCCTCCTTGTGAACCAGGGCGGCATTCTTCACTGTTTCGAATATCCCGTCCAGCGAATCCTCGATCGGCAGCACGAAGCAGGCGGACAGGCACATGTTTCGCTCGGCGCCGGTCAAAGTCGGGGAATTGGGCATGAAATCCTTCTGCATCATGGCTTGAAAAAAATTTTCTTCCCAGAGTTTCTTGTCGGCTTCGTTCTTTTCTGCCTTGGCAATGAAGCGGGCCACGCGGCGGAACAAATGCGAGGGTTTGCTCTCCACCAGGGTCCCTTTTTCGTCTTTTTTGAAATAACGGGCTTTCAAAATTTTCATTGCATTTTCAGAAAAATTCTCCATGAAACTCTCCTTAGGCAGTAAATATAGTTGCTCGCCAATTATAGGACGCTAAATATAGCGTGTCAAGATGTTTTTAAAAAAAAATATTTTAAAAAAATTCTTGACAATCAAGATATATATATACTATCATTGGTGGGAGAAAATGGGACAAAATGGGATGAAAAAACATTTCAGAGGCAGTTATATCGCCAAAATCGACGACCGCGGCCGGGTCAAGATTCCCGCCCAATACCTGGCCACCCTGGAGCAGGGATTCGGAAAAGAGGTCTACCTGACCTCGCTTAACGGTGATCATGTTTTATTCTACCCCATGCAGGTCTGGGAGGAAATAGAAAAAAAAATCGCCAGGATCCCGATGCGCGATCCGGACCTGGAAGAATACATCAGCCGTATCAGTTTCTGGGGCAGTGAAACTGAAATTGACCCCAAGGGCCGCATCCTCATCCCCTCCGATCTGCGGCAAAGCAGCACGCTGGAAGACAACCTGCTGATCCTTGGCAAGATCGATTACCTGGTGATCTGGAACAAGGATGCTTTCACCGGCAAGTACATGGGCGGTCAGTTCAGTGACGAAAAGCTGCAAAAGGTGTCGAGGCTGCTCAATGAATTTTCCACATTACCCAGTCATGAGTAAGGAGGTCCTTGAAATCTTTCAAGGATCGGCCAAAAAACTTTTCGTCGATTGCACCGTGGGCGCCGGCGGCCACAGCACCCATATCCTCACCGCCTTCGCGGGCGCCCGAATGATCGCCATTGACCAGGATGAAGAGAGCATCGCCCTAGCCAGGGCGAACCTGAAGGTTTTCGGGCGGCGCGTTCGTTTCCATCTGGGCAGCTTCGGCGATCTCTTCGAGGATTTTAACTGCCGCAGGCTGGCCGTCTCCGGCATACTTGTCGATCCGGGGATTTCCACGGTGCAGCTGAAAAAAGGCCAGCGCGGTTTTTCCCATTCCCTGGACGGGCCGCTGGACATGCGCAAAAACCAACGACAGTTGCTCACCGCGGCCGACGTGCTCAATACCTTCGCCGAGAAAAAACTGGCGGACATTTTCTCCCGCTACGGCGAATTCGCCGCGGCCGAGCGCCTGGCTAAGAAGATCATCGAGAAAAGGCTGTTCGCCCCCCTGCAATCGACGGTCCAGCTGCGCCTGCTGGTCGAGGAGGTCACCCGCTGGCGGCCTCGTCCGGGGCTGGTCCATCCCGCCGCCAAGGTGTTCCAGGCGCTGCGTATTTTCATCAACCATGAACTGGAAGGGATCGAAGCCTGGCTGCAGCAGATACCCGCCAACCTGCGCCCGGGCAGCCGCGTTGTTTTCATCACCTATCATTCGCTCGAGGACCGGTTGGTCAAACAGGGGTTCCAGCGGCTGCAGCAGGCCGGGCTGGTCAGGCTGCTCCGTCCTTTCCCCGGCTTCCCCGGCAGCGAAGAATTGTCGCAAAACCTGGCTTCGCGTTCGGCGAAGCTGCGGGCGCTGGAGGTGGCATGAACAAGCCGGGCAAGACCCCGTCCGCTTTCCGCCTGGCCACCCTCGCCTTTTTCATCTTCGTCATCCTCTTTATCTATTCCGCTCTGAACCTGAAAAATGTCGACCTGGGCTACCGACAGCACGAGCTGCTGCAGCAGGAAAAAGCCATGCGCGCCGACATCGACCGCCTGCAGGCGCAAAAGGCGTCCCTGCTGAACCTGGAACGCATGGAAAAAATCGCCATCGAGAAACTGGGCTACCAGTATCCCGAAGCGGGGCAGATTATCAAAGTGGTCATCGCCGACGATGAAAATTAATACCCAGGGCAAGAAGAGGTTTTTTTTCCTTTCCATCATTTTCTTCGTCTGGATTTTTTTCATTGCCTTCAAGCTGTTCCAGCTGCAGGTCATCGATTACAACACCTATATGGCCAAGGTCAAAGCCCAGATCAACCGCATCGAAGAGCTCCATTCCAAGCGCGGCACCATCACCGACCGCAACGGCGAGATCCTGGCCATTTCGCTGCAATCCAAGTCGGCATTCCTCAGCAACAAGGACGCGGAGGTTTCTTTGGCCGTGTTCCGCGATTTTTGCCGCCGGCTGTCGCTCAGCAGTTCGCAAAAACTGAAAGTGATCAAGCGGATTCGCCGCGGCGAGAAATTCATCTGGCTGAAGCGCAAGCTGACCGACGACGAATACCGGCAGGTCCTGCCGCTGGCCCTGAACAGGCAAACGGCCGGGACCATCGATTTTATCGACGAATACCGCCGGGTCTATCCGCAAAAAAAAATTGCCTCGCATATCCTGGGCGGCGTGGGCATCGACGAACAGGCCCTGGGCGGAATCGAGACCAGCCTGGATTCCGAGATCAAGGGCCGCGGCGGCAAGCTCAAGGTGCTGATCGACGCCCGCAAAAAGATCTTCCAGTTCAAATACCTGGAGCAGCCGGTGGCGGGCAAGGATATCCATCTGAGCATCGACGCCGCCCTGCAGTTCTTGGTGGAGCGGGAATTGGCCGCCACCGTGGAAAAATACCAGGCCGCGGGCGGAGCCGTCATCGTCATGAACAGCGCCGATGCCTCCATCCTGGCCATGGCCAGCTATCCCGACTATGATCCGGAGGAGATCTGGCGCACGCCGCCCCCAGCCCTGAAAAACAAGGCGATCTCCTTTCTGTACGACCCCGGTTCGACCTTCAAGATCGTTCTGGCGGCCGCGGCTCTCGAAAACCGGGCCTGCGCCCTCAATGACATGTTCAACTGCCACAACGGCGTCTACCAGGTCAGGGACAGGCAGATCACCGACGTGCATCCGTTCGCCCGCCTGTCTTTCGAGGATGTGTTCATC
>JAPKZL010000055.1 GCA_026393795.1 Candidatus Aminicenantes bacterium
AAGGGTGAAGTTCATGGAGGTCATCGCCGAAAAATCGGGACTGGCGCCGGATGAATTGTGGGACGAGGAATCCTTGAAAAAGCACATCGGCCGGCAATTCCCCGACGAACCGCTGCCGCCGACGTTCGGCAAGATGCTGGAGCTGATGTTCGATTTTTATGTCGAAAAAACCCTCCTGGAACCGACGTTCGTCATCCATTATCCCAAGGCCATTTCACCGCTTTCCAAGGTGTCGCGCCTGGACGAGCGCGAAACCGAGCGCTTTGAGCTCTATGTCGCCGGCATGGAAATCGCCAACGGTTTTTCCGAGCTGAACGATCCGTTGGAGCAGCGGCGGCGATTCGAAGCGCAGTTGCAGGACCGGGAAAAAGGCGACGACGAAGCCCAGCTGATCGACAATAATTTCCTCAATGCCCTGGAATACGGCATGGCGCCGGCGGCCGGGGAGGGGATCGGCATCGACCGGCTGGTGATGCTCTATACGGGGGCGGCGACCATCAAGGAAGTCATCCTCTTTCCCCTGCTGAGACCACGGGAATGAAGTTCGAGTGGTTCATCGCCGTCAGGTACCTGAGCAAGGGACGAAAAAACTCTTTCATATCGATCATTTCCCTGGTGTCCATTCTGGGCATTGCCATCGGCGTGGCCGCGTTGATCATCGCCCTGGCCCTGATCAACGGTTTCCAGAACGACATCCGCAACCGCATCCTGAGCTCCTCGGCCCATATCATGATCAGCGACCGCCTGGGCGACGGCATCGAAAACTTTGCCGGCCTGGCGGCCCGGGTGGAAAAGGAATTTCCCGGCATTAAAACCGTCATGCCGGTGGTCTACGGGACCGTCCTGGTCAAGGGCCGAGGCCGGGAGGTAACCGGCGCCGTTTTCCGCGCCATGGACCTGAAGCAGGCGAAAAAGGAAAACTGGCTGAATCGGCTCGAGTACGGCGTCCTGCCCGCCAACGAGCGGGAACTGCTGATCGGCAGGGAAATGGCCTTGAAAATGAATCTCTTCTCCGGTGACAGCTGCCTGGTGATCTCGCCGCAGGCGGCCCTGTCGCCGCTGGGCATGATCCCCCGTTTCAAAAAATTCAGGATTTCCGGAATTTTCAAATCCGGGCTCTTCGAGTTCGACAACGGCACGGTCATCTCAGGCTTGGCCGCCGGCCAGAAGCTGTTCTCGCTGCCCGGCCGCATCAACTACCTGCAGATCAACCTGGACGATATTTTCAGCGCCGAAGCCGTCGCCGGCCGCATGCGCAAGTCCCTGCCGATCCAGTACGCGGTCATCACCTGGCAGGAATTGAACCAGTCCCTCTATTCGGCCTTGCAGCTTGAGAAAACCGTGCTTTTCTTCACCCTGACCCTGATCATCGTCGTCGCCTCGCTGAACATCGTCGCCGGTTTGATCCTGCTGGTCATGCAAAAAATAAGGGATATCGGCATTCTCCTTTCTTACGGCACCACGGCGGCCCAGGTCAAGAAAATATTCTTCATTCAGGGCGCGGTCATCGGCGTGCTGGGGACGGCCCTGGGCGCGCTCCTGGGCCTGGGCTTCTGTTTTTTGGCCAACCGCTACGAATTGATCAAGGTCCCGGCCGAGATCTACCAGGTCAGCTATGTGCCTTTCCGCCTCGGCGCCTTCGACCTGCTGGCGGTGATCCTGGTCTCCCTGCTCATCAGTTTCGGCGCTACCCTGATCCCGGCCCGCAAGGCGGCCCAGGTTTCGGTGGTGGAAGCGGTTAAATACGAATGAGCTTAATTTTAATTTTGCTTGAAAAACTATTGCAATTATATAATTTTTTATTTTTTTAAGATAAAATGGTTCCATGAACAAATCGAGGTTCAATGGAGGGCAGGTGAGACAACGACCGAACGCTCTATTATTGTACGGGTTTTTACTGGCGCTGCTATGGGCAGGAAATCCGCTGGGCGCACAGACGGCCGTGGACTGGGCTGGAATCGAAACGGCCTGGAACGTCTACTACATGAATCCCAGCGAAGCGGGTGCCGAAAAATTGGTGCAACTGCTTCCCGGCACGACGAAGATCCTCGATATCAAGGACGGTTTCACGGTCGTCAACGCGATCAGCGATCATCTGGGGGTCCTGGAAGGGGAGATCTATGCCGGCGGTCCCAACGCGGTCAAACTGGGCTTTCGCCTGCTGACGATCTCTTACGGGGCTTTCGAGGTCTCCCTGGACAAGATCCTCGGCAACCTGATCTCGTACAATCCCAAGCTCTTTCTGGAGGAATTGGCGGCCCACCGCAATTTGTTCTTAATACTGGACCCGATCGTGGCCAGTTTTGTAAATGAAATTCCCAACGACCCCGCCGCCCGGGAACTGGAGAAGAATTTGCGCATCAAATCCCTCGAATCGGTCGAGGACAAAACGCTCAAATCGCTGCGCAATGAGTGCGTCAAACTATTGAAAAAACTGTAGCGCCTTCAGGAATAAACTAACCCAGCAGGGTTTCTAGGTAAGCGGCCGCCACCCGCGGCCAGGTAAAAAAATCCTTCCGCTCCCGCCAGCGGCCACCGATCCTGGCGCGTACCGGGCCGGGATCGTCCAGAAAGTCGTCGATGGCAACGGCCACCTGTCCGGGATCGGGATTTTCGACGAATAAAGCCAGGTCGTGATACATCTCCTGGAGCGACGACGAGGGCAGGAGCAATGGCACCGTGCCGCAGGCCAGTGCTTCCAGGGGAGGAAATCCGAATCCTTCGTAGGAGGAGATATACACAAAGAGATCCAGGGAGGAATAAAACGAATTCAGTAGTTCCTCCGGGAGCCATTCGAGCCAAGTGATCCCTTCCCGGTGCAGCCAGCTTTCGGTCTCTTTGCCGGCGTAGTTCCGGCCGACGATGATCAGCGCCAGGTCGTGCCTGGCCCGCAGCCGGTCGCAGGCCTGGATCAGTTCCTTGACATGGCGCCGTTGGAAAACGCTGCCCAGGAATCCGATCACTTTTTTGCCCTCAAGCCGGTGGCGTTCTTTGAAGGCGTCGATCGTTGCCTCCGCTGCGCGCTTGAAACCGGCTTCGATGGCGAGCGGGATCGCCTGGATTTTTTCGGCGGGTACGCCGTAGTAACGGCCCAATTCTCCCTTGGTGAATTCGGCGTCGGTGTAAATTTGGGCGGCTTTGT
>JAPKZL010000056.1 GCA_026393795.1 Candidatus Aminicenantes bacterium
GTACATGCAGGAAGCGGTTCCGGCCGGCAAAGGCGCCATGGCGGCCCTGATCGGGGCTGACATTGAAATTGTCCGCCAGACGATTGCCATGGTGAACGAAGAGCTCGCGGGCCTGCCCGCCGAACCCGAAGGGGTGAGGCGGGTGGTCAACCTGGCCAATTGGAACAGCGCCACCCAGATCGTCATCTCCGGTGAAAAGAATGCGGTTGAGGAGGCGGCGCGGCGCCTGGCGGTAAAAACCGTTTTTCTCCCGGTTTCGGCCCCTTTCCATTCGGAACTGATGCTTCCGGCCGAGGAGAAACTGGCTCTTGACCTGGACAGTGTGAAATTTTCTGATTTGCGCTTCCCGGTCATCAACAATTGGCAGGCGGCCGCGGTCGTTCGGGCCGATGAAGCCCGGGCCGGATTGAAAAAGCAGGTCTCGCGTCCGGTCTTATGGCAGGCGTCCATGGAAGCGATGCTCAACGAATCGGGCCTGGATCATTTCGTCGAGATCGGCACGGGCAAGGTGCTGGCCGGGTTGATGAAACGGGCCGCCAGGGACCGGCAGCGGGACGTGCAAATCGTAACCATTGAAAATATGGCCGACTTGAAAAAAAACGGTTGAAAACCCCGTCAGCGGCCTGGGCAGACGCTGAGGAGCATAAATTGCCCTAAAAACAGCCTAAAAAATCCAAATCAAAAAAATCTTTAATTATAGCCATTCTTAAGAAAAAAAAACTCGTTAATCAAGTCAGTTTTAGCTGTTCGGGGTGTCAGCGTTTCCATAGCGCCGATAAATCTATAAAAAAAACAAAAATAAACTTGACATTCGATTTTCAATATGTTAAAAATTTAGCAGTATGAAAATTACATACCATTGGAGAGCGAAATGTCTTTAATCAGTTTGACCAAATCCAAATCCATAGTCGGACTTGATATAGGTTCATTCGCCCTGAAGCTGGTTGAGTTAAAATCAAAGAAAAAAGGGAGCGAAACTCGTTACGAACTTGTTTCCATCGGCTACGAACCGGTCCCCTATCAGTCCATCGTCGAGGGCAGCATCATGGATTCGATGGCGGTGGCCGAAGCCATTCAGCATATTTTCTACGACAGCAAGGCCAAAAGCAGTCGCATCGCCTTCAATGTCTCCGGAAGTTCGGTCATTGTCAAGCGTATCGAGGTGCAGAGGCTGAATCCCGATGAAATGCACGAGCACATCCTTTGGGAAGCCCGGCCGCATATCCCTTTCACTCCCGATGAGGTCAACATTGACTATGAGATCATCGAATCCACCGACCTTCCACCCGACCGGGTGGCGGTCATCCTGGCCGCGGTTAGAAAGGAAAAATTGAACGATTACCTGAATGTCATCACCAGCGCCAGCAAGAACGCCGACATCGTCGACCTCGACTCGTTTGCCGCCTTGAACAGCGTCCTGCTCAATTACGAGCTCTACCGCGACAAGGTGCTGGCCATCATCAACATCGGTTCCTCCATCACCAATGTGATCATTTCCAAGGCCGGCCATCCCGCTTTCGTCAGGGATATCGCTTTTGGCGGCAACCAGTTCACCGACCTGCTGCAAAAGGAACTCAACCTCAAGTATGAGAAAGCCGAATCGGTCAAGAAGGGCCGGACCGTAGAAGGCATTTCCAGCGCCGCGGTCAAACCGATCATCAACATCGTGTTGAATGATCTGCGCAACGAGATCAAAAAAACGTTTGAGTTTTACCGTTCCAACACCACCGAGGGCCGGATCGACAACATCATGCTCAGCGGCGGCAGCGCTAACCTGGAAGCGATCACCGATTTTTTCTCCCAGGAATTCGATATCCCGGTCGAAGTGGTGAATCCCTTCAACAATATCGACATAAACTACAAGAAATTCGATCTAAATTTCATCAAGGACATGGCCCCGGTGTACACCATCGCCGTCGGCCTGGCCCTGAGGGCCCTGGGGGATTCTAAATGATCAAAATCAATTTACTGAGGCCTGAAAAGAAAGAGGTGGCTGCGGGCGGGACCACCGTCAGCGTGATTGATGAATCCAGGGAAAGCAAATTAAACATGCCCGCCCTGATTGGCGCCATTGCCATCACGGTCGGCACCATTGGCCTGCTCTACGTCCTGCAAACCAGCAGCCTCAGTTCTGAAAAAAAACTCCTGCAGGAGCGCACGCTCAGAAAGGCGGAGCTCGAAAAGGTCCTGCAGAAGCTGGCCGAACTTGAGTCCACCAAGCTGGAATTGGACCGCAAGATCAAAATCATCAACGATCTCAAGTTCAAACAGAAAGACGCGGTTTTCATGATGGACAAGCTTTCCCGCTGCCTGCCCGACTGGGTCTGGCTGACCGATCTGACGTTTAAGGGCGGGGCTCTGGCGCTCAGCGGCAAGGCGCTCTCCAACAACCTGATCGCCGACCTGATCAACAACTTGCAGACTTCCAACTCATTCATCAACGTCAAGCTGAGGTCGTCGACGCGAAGCAAAGAAACCGGCATCGATATTTTCATCTTCAAGGTGGAATGCGTTTTCGTCCGCCAGCCCGAAGCCAATAAGGTGGTTTAAGATGGATATTCAAAATTTGCCTTGGTACGGACAGTTACTGGTCTTCCTGGTCGTGGGCGTCGTCCTGTTCGGTATTTTTTATTTTATCATCTATTCGCCCACTCAGGAGGAGATCGCCACGATCGTCGCCCAGAGTGAAAAGCTTCAGGAAGAGATTCGCAAGGCTGAAAAAAATGAAAGCAAGCTGAAAAAGCTCGAAGATGAGAAGGCGAACAACGAAGCGATCCTGGAGGAGCTCAAGGGCATCCTCCCCGAAAAGCAGGAAGTGAGCCAGATCCTGCGCAAGATCCAAGCCATTGCCTCCAACGCGCGCCTGAAGACATCGTCGTTTACCTTCAGCAACGAAAGCAAGCGCGACCTCTATCTGGAATGGCCGATCGCCATCAGCCTGGAGGGCAACTACCACAACCTGGGCTTGTTTTTCGACCAGGTCGCGCGCTTGAAAAAAATATTCACCATCGACGGCCTTCGCATCTCCCCGCTCAACAGCCTGAGCTACGACTACACCATTAGAGCCAATTTTATAGCCACGACCTACATCTACAATGAAAGCGCCGCGCGCAAACCCGCCGCCAAGAAGGCCCCGGTACGCGCCGCCGTCAAGCCCGACTCCGGAGCCCAAGGAGAAATTTAAATGAAACCCTTGTTCATCATCATTTTTTTGTTTTCATTTTTCCTGGCCGGCCAGGAGGTCCCCGTCCCGAAAGATCAGACGACCGATGAAACGGTGGAAAACGCCATCATGCCCGGGGAGTTCAGCTACAACCCGGAAGGTCGCCGGGATCCGTTCTGGAACCTGCTGCAGGGAAAAAGCGTCAAGGAAAATCGCGAAGCCATTGAGGGCATCGCCGGGTTGATGATCGATGAACTGGAACTCGAGGGAATCGTCTCCGCCAATGGCGTTTTCCGGGCGCTCTTGAAGGGTCCCGATACCAGGCCGTACATGGTCGGAATAGGGGACAAAGTCTATGACGGCGAGGTGATCGCCATGGACAGAAATTCCGTCAGTTTCAAAAAAAGCCTGACCGTAGCCCTGGGTGGGCAGAAGGATAGAATTATAATTAAAACCTTAAATCCTGAAGAGGAGGAAACGAAAGAAAATGAAAAAAGCGACAGCGAAAAGTAATTTTCTGTTGATAACTTTTGTTTTACTTTCCAGCTTTTTACTCAATGCCCGGGTGACGATCAGCAAAATAGAATATTTCCCTGGTGAGGATTTTGTCCAATTGCACATGCAAACCGACAAAATACTGCCGATCCCCGACATCTTCTATCCACAAAAAGACAACTTGAACCGCCTGATCATGCGCATCAAGGACGTCGATTTCAAGGTGGATGAGCGTTTTCTCACCTTTGACTCCCCGGTGATTCAGGATTTGAACATCAAGAGCAACGGCGATTTTTCCGATGTCGAGATCAGGCTGAAGGGCGAGGTCAATTACCGGGTTTTCACCAACCAGACCGGTTTGTACATCGAATTCCCCGTGATCAAGGAACTGGCCTCGCGTCCGGAAAAAACCGTCACCGCGCCCGCGGCCACGGAGAAAGTCGCGGCCAATCCTCTGCCGCCCCAGCCAAAGGCCAAGCCGGCCATGGCCGACCCCTCCAAGCCGGTACGGATCCAGGAAGTCAAACTGGCCGGCCGCGGACAGGACCGGGTTCGCTTCGATTTCGTCCTAACGGCCAAGACCGATTATCGCGTCATTCCGATTGAACAGCAGCCGGTGCGCCTGGCCATCGACCTGCAAAACGCCCAATCCAAGCAGATCAGTAAAACCGTCAATATCAGGAATGTCAAGGGCATTCGCGGCTGCAACAACTCCGCCGCCGTTTACCGCATCGTCTTTGACCTCGATTACCTGAAGCACTTTTCCGTGCAAACCAAGGACAACCTGCTGCAGGTGGAGTTCTTCGATGAACCGGCCGAAGACGCCCAGGTGCCGGCGCTGGTCCTGGAGCAGAAAACTTCCCCCGAGAGCCAGCCCGAATCGCCCGCATTGAAGGTGACCCCGGTCGCCGTCGACCTCAAGCCGCTGCCGTCGCAGACGCTGCCAGCATCGCTGGCCGCGGCTGAAAAGCCGGCCGTGCAGGCCCAGGAATTCTTCGGCCCGGAAAAATCCAAGGCCGACGTCGAGCCCATGACCAAGGAAGCCGTACCCAGCGCCCAGGAAGTGCCGCAGCTGGAAAGCAGCTTCGAGAAAAAGACCGTCGGCGGAGGCAAGGCGCAATACTCCGGCGATTCCTATGATTTTTCCTTTAAAAACGCCGACATCAGCAATCTGCTGAAATTCATCGCCAAGATATCGGGATTGAACATGGTGATCGATCCCGACGTTACAGGGCGCTTCACCTGCGAGCTGATCCAGGTCCCCTGGGACCAGGCGTTGGAGCTGATATTGAAAGTCAACGGCCTGGACATGATCCAGGAAGGCAACATCCTGCGCATCGGCAAGGTGGACAAGCTGGCCGCCGAGTCCAAGCTGCGCCAGTCCCTACGGGAAGCGCGTCTCGAGGAAGGCAACCTGGAAGTATCCACCCGCACCTTGAGCTATGCCAGGGCTTCCGAGCTGATGCCGATCCTCAAGAAGCAAATGAGCCCGCGCGGCGAACTGATCGTCGACGAGCGCACCAACACCCTGATCATTTCCGAGGTGCCGGACAAGATCAAGATCATCGATTCCCTGATCGATACCCTCGATGCCGCCAACCCGCAAGTCCAGATCGAAGCGCGCATCGTCGAGGCTTCGGCCAGCTCGCTCGATACCTTCGGCATCCAGTGGGGCTATAACGCCATCGCCAGCGCCGCCTACGGCAACCAAACCAATCTGGTTTTCCCAAACTCCATCAAAAGCAGCGGCGTGGTCGAAGGCAAAACGAACCCTAGCGGCTACGTCATCAATGTGCCGACGGCCGACAGCGTGTTTTCCCCGAAGATTTCGCTGGGCAACATCACCGGCACCTTCAATCTCGACCTGGCCCTGTCCGCCATTACCCGCAAGGGCAAGGGCCGGCTCATCTCGTCGCCGCGGGCCACCACCCAGAACAACATGCCGGCCGAGATCACCCAGGGTGAAAAAATCCCCATCCAGACCATCCAGAACAACACCGTCACCACCCAATACATCAACGCCGCCCTGGAGATGAAGGTGACCCCGCAGATCACCGCCCGCGGCTCGGTGATCATGCTTATCGACATCAAGAACGACGTGGCCAATTTTGACAAGCAGGTCCAGGGCATACCGACCATCGTCACCGAAACGGCGAAAACCACGGTCATGGTCAACGACGGCGGCACCATCGTCATCGGCGGCCTTTACAAGACCACCCAGTCAACCAGCAATGACGGCGTGCCCATTTTGAGCAAAATCCCCTTGCTGGGGGCGTTGTTCCGCAATAACCGCAAGTCGGGGTCGCAGCAAGAGCTGATCATTTTCATCACCCCGCGCATTATAAAATAAGAGGAGGGAAGCATGAAATTAAAAATCGTCGGCTTGATCATAGTGGCGCTGGTCATGGCCGCATGCAACGCCGTGGAAAACGACAGCACGTCGGGTTCCATGCTCGAGATCGTCTCCCTGACCGGCAAGGACCTCGAGGGCAAAGAGGGTTCGACCACGGTCTTTTCCGATGTGATATTCAACGGCAGCATCATCAACGACAACGGCAGCGCCGAAGTCAAGGCCGCTCCCCTCGATCCCTTCCTGCCGGATACCGAGATTACCTCGTACATGAGTGTCATGGTCGACCAGATCGACGTCGAGTTCAGGCGCACCGACGGCCGCAACATCGAGGGGGTCGACGTGCCTTACCACTTCACTCAGCCGGTCAGCATGCTGGTCTCATTAGCCGCTTCGGTAAAGATTCCTTTTGTCCTGATCCGCCATGTAGCCAAACTTGAAGCCCCGCTTTTAGCCCTGCGCGATCAAAGCCAGGAGTTCTTTCTGGAGCTGGTGGCGGTGGTGACCATCCATGGCAAGGATCTGGGCGGGCACCGGGTGGCGCCAGTCACGGGTTATATCACTGTCTGGTGCGGTAATTTCCCCGACGTCAAAAAAACGGGCACGGGCAGTACCGCGAAGTAGGAGACAACCAACATGAAAAAAACATTTTTATTCGCACTCATGGCCTGCCTGGTTCTGCTGACCCCGTCATGCCAGCGCACCAGCCTCGACGACCCGGGCTGGAACAGCCCAGCCGGCTTCCATATCCTGGTCGAGGGCTCGGTCACGCCGGCGCTGCTGCTCATCGACGGCCGGATCCATACCAGCGAGATCTATGTGAAAGTCACCGATTCCCAGGGCAATCCTCTTCCCAATGAAACGGTATTTTTCGAGCAGTTGTCCGACACAGCTTCGCATACGCAACTCAGCTGGGGCTATTTTCCGAACAACCAGTCGGTCTATCAAAAAGGCACCGATGCCAACGGCGAGATTAGGCTGACTTTTTATTGGCCGACACAATATTATTCCGAGGAAATGTGGATACACGCCTTGCTGGTTATCAACGGCCGCGCTTACAAGACTTCTGAGACAAATTACCTAGGCAATATTCCCCAGGATTTTATCTCCCTGACCATGTACCGGGCCGGCACAGCGGCGGGCGAAACAACGAAGTAGCCCGGGGTAAGGTTTTAAGCGCTGTTTCCGGAAACCTGCGCGAGCGGCTCGCCAGGTCGTTGGTTGCGTTCTCCCGGTTGATGTGTTATATAAGCTATGACCGGTTCGCAGTAAGAACGAGGTGAAATTGGCCACTTTTCAGAATGAAAGAGAGCAGTTGGCGCAGCTGGAAGAGCTGTTCCAGCAGAACAAATTCGCTGCCGGCTTGGCCCAGGTCGACGTGGTGCTCAAGCAGTTCCCCGCCTCCTTTCAATTGCGCTTCCTCAAGTGCCGGTTCCTGCGCGCGGTTAAAAACAACGCGGAAGCCCTGCACCTGCTTCATGAAATGCATGCCATGTTCGGCGATAACATCATGGTGCTCAAGGAACTGGCCGACCTGAATTTCGAAATGCAAAAGCATCCCGAGAGCATGGTGTATTACAAGAAGCTGCTCTTCCTGGATTCATTCAACCCTGTCGCCCTGGAACGGGTCAAGCAGATCCAGAGCCGGTTGGAGGCCAGCGTCTCCGAAAAGCTGGCCGATACGAAAGTCGAGGTGCGCGTCGATGACACCAAGCCCGCCGCCGCCGCGGCCGCATCCGCCGCGGACGCGCCGCCGGTGATCACGTTTGACGAACCGGCCGAACCTGTGTTGCCCATGGGTGAAAAACCGTCGGCTGAACCCAAGCCAGAGTTGAATTATGAGACGGAAAGTGCAGCCGAACTCTATTTCAAGCAGGGCCTTTACCGTGAATCGCTGGCCATTTACAAGAAACTTTTTGAAAAATCGGGCCAGGCCGAGTATTTTTTAAAGATCAAGGCTATTTTGCTGCTGCAGCGCCATGACAAAAACAGCCAGATCATAGAAAGATTGCAGTATTTCCTGGAGTTGATCAAAAAAAGGGGAAGCCAACTTGTTTGAAGCGATATTCAACGAGATTCACCAGCGGAATCCCGAAACCTACCTGATCGGGATCTGGGGGCGGGACGGTCTTGAATTGGAGAAAGCGACCTACCTGCCTTCCGGCATCGACATGGACCTGCTCGGCGCCGAACTGGCCGATGTGCTCTCCAAGCTGGATCACCTGGAAGTGAGCGGCGCCGACATTTGCATCGAGTACATTTCCGGGCAATTCAAGATTTTTGTCTATTCGCTGAACGCCGGCTACTTCCTGCTGCTCGTTTCAAACAAGAACCAGATCACGGGAAAATTGAAATTCTTTTTGAACTTGAAAAAAAACCAGATCTTGTCCCTGCTGTGATGGGGAGTTTGGATTCGCCATCTGACGGGAGCGTTGACCGATGAACAATTTCATGAAATTCAAAGTCATTCCTGATTTGCCGGAAAAGTTGAAACCGTTGCTGACCATCGCCAACAACCTGTGGTTGACCTGGAATCCCGAGGCCATCAAGCTGTTCATCACCCTCGACAGCGATCTGTGGGAAAAAAACCAGCATAACCCGATCCGCATGCTGGGGGAGATCAGCCAGGAAAAGCTGGATGAACTTGCCGGCGACGAAGGTTTTTTAAGCGAAGTGCAACGGGTCCATGAACAGCTGGAAGGCTACCTGCACCTGCCGCACAGCGTCAACCATATGCAGCAGGTCAGCATCGCCTACTTCTCCGCCGAATACGGTCTGAGCGACACGCTGCCCATTTATTCCGGGGGGCTCGGCATCCTTTCCGGCGATCACGTCAAGGCCGCCAGCGATTTGAACCTCAATTTCCGCGGCGTCGGCCTGCTTTACCAGCTGGGCTACTTTCAGCAGTACCTGAACATGGACGGCTGGCAGCAGGATTTTTACCAGATCAACGATTTTCACAATATGCAGGTCCAGGAAGTGAAACGTGCCGATGGCCAAGCCCAGGAAATCGTGCTTGATTTTCCCGGCCGCCAGGTTGCGGTCAAAGTCTGGCAGATTCAAGTAGGCAGAGTGAACATTTACTTGCTCG
>JAPKZL010000057.1 GCA_026393795.1 Candidatus Aminicenantes bacterium
AAAGCTTAACTCCGAACTCTCCTCTTCTTCCTGCTCCGAACTCCGAACGCTTAACTCCGAACTTCTTCTCTTTCTCCTACTCCGAACTCCGAACGCTTAACTCCGAACTCTTCTCTTTCTCCTACTCCGAACTCCGAACGCTTAACTCCGAACTTCTTCTAGAGCCATGAGGGTCTTGAATTATCAGGTTAATCCTTTATAACGACGAACATGGATTGCTTTCCATTCTAAAAGTGGTTGCCGACGAATGCGATCTTGAAGGTGGATATCCGTGGTCAAAATTGTCGGGTCGATCACTCCCTGATCCAGTAAAAGATCTAAAAAATGCCGCTCTGCTTCATTCCATTGCAGAAATGGTTTTAACAGTCGTTGGCAGTTTTCCACCAAGTCCCGTCCAAAGTCAACGGCGTTTTTTTTGTCAGGGAGCATTCCTGAACGGAGTGTCGGGAAAAGCTGTTCCACCAATTCCCTAGCTTCAAAACGGATATCCTCTACATGAATAGTTCTCCAATCTTTGCGATTCATGGCGCCATAGACGATTACAGCGATGCGGAAACGTTGCGGATCAAGGTTTGCAGATTGCATTATCCAGTGACTATCAAAAAGGTCTCTGGCTTTTCTCCTTGCTAATAACGCCGAGATTTTTCCTGCTGCCAGCTCATTGAAATCCAATATGGGAATGTCTATGGCCTGCCATCCGCCTACATTGGTTGAATCTAATGCCGCAATCGGCCATAAGGGAACCCGGCACATGAAGTTGATATCAACCTCCAGATTGCTTGTCCGGCCATAAGCGTTTAGATATCGTAGCCGCCATTTTCCACCCGCATGTTCATCGGGTATACGTTTCACCGAGAATCCTTCGCGGGCAAAGACTGCTTGCACGGCTTGATCGATTTTAGGGCGGTCGGCAAGCATGGCCATACGATCTTCCTTACCAATATAGTTCAGATCGACATCGACGGAAAGCCTTTGCACATCAGAATAAAAGAGATTCAGAGCCGTACCTCCCTTAAGAACCAGTTTTTTTTTGAGATACGGATGCTGTTGAAATTTGCCCAGCAGCGCTAATAGTTGCGCTACTTTTTCCAGAATTTCGGCATTGAAGCCGGTAACTTGAGCCGCGGCAGAGAGCCTCTGCAAAGAAATGTTCATAAAACCTCTGCCCAGGTCCGATCAAGGATTTCAGTCGGGACCACCAGATTCCAGTCCGAGACGAGTCTCCCGGTTCGGCGGTTGTTCCGGTTCAGGTAAAGTGGTTGTTTCGGGCCAAGATCGCGCAGAATTTTCAAGTATTTATCTTCGACCATCAATGACTCGCGATGTTGTTCCAGATAAAATCCCACCTTGGCGGCTGTGGTGGCATTTTCGAGCAGCAAGGTATAAGCCACTACTTTGTCGAGGTCCAAAAACCCAACCGATTCCAGCGAGCGCCATATTTCTTCCCAACTGCCGGACAGATTGGGCCGGTCGAGGACATCCACGATCGTGCGCTCCAAACTGGTGACGGTCAGTTCCATCCCCAAGCGCTCCATGGTAACGACATCAAAAATGGTTTTATCTTTCCGGATCAAGGCTGTGGGAAATTTTGTTCCCCGGAAGACTGTTTTTCTGAATGTAACCGGCGGCACAGGACGCAATGCCAGGTAGCGGAAGATATGCTGAGCTGAATACGCATGTCCATGGAACTCAAGGGCCGTATGAAATGCGAGTACGGCATCTTTCGTCATTCTTGCTGCCAGGAGGAAAGAATCCACGGGATATGTACCGGGATCGGCTTTACTCGGGACAACCGCGAAGAGATTATTGCGGACTTGAATCACCCTGCCCGTTTTTTTATGATAAGCCAACAGCGACTCGCGATCCCTTGCTCCGACCGGCCTATATGAAGCCAAAAAATGAGAAAGTTCCGGCCCTGTAAATACCGGATGGCTTTGAAAAAAAGTCTCAAGTTTCATTTGGCCTTCCTTGACAATATTACTTAAATACCATAATTATGTTATGTGATTCGCGGTTTTTTGTCAAGTGTTTTGTCTTAAAAAACCAATTCGCCATTGAAGTTCTTGAATCAGGGTCGCGCATAGCCTGAAAGAAAATCGCTCCGGGCAAAAAAAGAGAGTTTCTTTTCCATGCTGTACATCGTCTACCGTATACCGATTTCTTACCTTTGACCCATGACCTAAAATCAGAGATTCGCGATTGGGAAGAAAATATGTCAGACATCAGATGTCAGACGTCGGAAGACAGATTACAGAATCTGCTAAATCGACTTGCCTCTTACTCCGAACTCTCCTCTTCTTCCTGCTCCGAACTCCAAACGCCGAACTCCGAACGCTTAACTCCGAACTTCTTCTCTTCTTCCTGCTCCAAACTCCAAACGCCGAACTCCGAACTCTTCTCTTCTTCCTGCTCCGAACTCCGAACTCTCAACTCCGAACTCTTCTCTTCTTCCTACGCCGAACTCCGAACGCTTGACTCCGAACTCTTCTCTTTCTCCCGCGCCCAACTCCGAACGCTCGACTCCCATTATTGTGTTTCTGATAATTATCATTTATAATAATTATATGAAATACAGAGAATTTGCCGGCAAGTTCCCGAAAACTGTTTTCACGTTTCAGGAGGCGTCCCTGGTGGACAGGGAATCGTCCGTGGCCGGGCTCAGGCTGCAGCTGCATCGCTGGGTGAAACGCGGTGATTTGATGCGCATCCGCAGGGGGGTCTATGCCTTTACCGATAAAGCGGCGCCCTGGCAGGAGCAAATCCGGATGATTTATCCTCCCGCCTACGTCAGCTGTGAGGCTGCTCTCAGTATGCACGGCATTATTCCGGATGCCCCTTTCGAGCAGACACTGGTGACGCCGCGGATTACGCGCGTGTTTAAAACACCATGGGGCCGTTTTGTATTCCGCCATATTCGTTCCGGGCTTTTTACGGGGTACGATCCGGTCACGTTTCTGGCTGAGCCGGAGAAGGCGGTGCTGGATTATTTTTATTATCACCATGCGCGCCTTCATGCCGACCCATTGTTTTGGCAAGAGGCGCGCTGGCTGAATTTGTCCCGCTTAAGATGGCGGCGCGGCGAGCGCTACCTGGCGCTTTATGGAAAACCGGTTATTGAACGTTTGTGGAGGTCTTTAAAGGAATATGCAAAAACTAACCAGGATTATTAGCGAACATCCGGGGGCGACGGTTGTCGAGAAATGGAACCTTTGCCGTGAATATCTGCAAACGCGCATCCTGCAATCCCTGTATGCTCTGCCAATGGGCAAGAGGCTTGTTTTCCACGGCGGCACCTGTTTGCGGATTTGCCACGGAACCAGGCGCTATTCCGAAGATCTGTATTTTTCATTAGTCGAGGGGAAAAGTGTTTTTTCACTGGAAAAAACCGCGGCGGCCGTTGTCCGTGATTTGCAACGGCTGGGATTCAAAGCGGAACAGAAGGTAAACGCTGAGCAAACGGTTCAAAAAGCGTTTGTGCGGGTGGCGGGCCTGATCGATCATTTCAATTTGCCCGCAAGCAAAAATCAAAAGCTGACCGTGAAACTTGAAGTGGATGTCAAGCCGCCCGGGGGCGGAGTGGTGGAAACATTTTTTGTTTCAAGATTCGACGAGCTTTTTCCAATCAGCAAATACGATTTGCCCACCCTTTTTGCCGGCAAGATGCTGGCCCTACTTTTCCGTCCTTACAGCCGGGGGCGGGATTACTATGATGCGCTGTGGTTTCTAAAAAACAAAACAACAGGCAATATGGCTTATTTTGCATCCGGCGTCAAACAGGCAAAATCAGGCGGCAGGCATTTTCAGGCCTGGGAC
>JAPKZL010000058.1 GCA_026393795.1 Candidatus Aminicenantes bacterium
GGCAAAGAACGGTATAATTACCTGAACAAGAAGGAAGAGTTGGCCGAGTGGACCCCGAAGGTGAAGAAGATGGCGGACATCACCGACGCCGTGTACGTCTTCTTCAACAACTGCCACGCCGGCCAGGCCGTGCTCAACGCCCGCATGATGGAGGAGATCCTCGGCCTCGAGCGGGAGTAGATGGCTCCGGCACGGCGTGGGTGTACAGCATGCGCGATTCCCCGCGGCGGGTCTACGCCCGGCGCAGGGTGTGGTCGCGCAGCAGCTGGCGCTCGGCGCGCAGCAGCTTCTGGCGCTTGATGAAAGTAGCCAGGGTCATCTTGCGCTCGTTGTGGAAGGTGCGCGAAATGTGGCAGCGGCTGAGCTGGAAGCGCTCGGCCAGTTTTTTGATGGTCAGGTCGGCGATTCTGTCTTCGGGTAATTGAACCACGTAGCGGAAGATGTCGTCGGTGATGTTCTTGTTTCTCACTGCCTCTCCTCTCTCCATAGATATGCCCTTGCCAAGCAAGTGGCTTGCCAAAATAACAGGACCAAACGGAAACCATTAATGGGAAAGGCTTTTCACATGAATGCGCTGATTATAAATTGCGGCCGGCCAACTTAAAATGTCCCGTTTTGAAACAGCGGTTGTCCCGTTTTGCTACATAATAGCGGCGACAAGGTCGGGGTTCTGTTGAAAAACAGGAGGAAAAAATTTAAAATGCCCGCATGAAACAAAAGCTCCTGTTCATCAACTGCTACCGGGAGGAGGCCGAAAAGAAATTTGAAGCTTACCGGGACTGGCTGCACGCCGGGGCGGAAGCGGCCGGAATGGCGCTGGAGATCGCGGTCTTTGCCGATCGGGATCCCTTCCCGTCCGGTTCCGAGCCGGCCGTGACGATTGTTTCCGGGTCGCAGAAGATGGTGGCCGCCGGCGAGGTTGAACCCGGGTTGCGCCGTTTTTTGGCGGCGATGCGCCGTCCGCTGCTGGGCATTTGCTACGGCCATCAGGCTTTGGCCGCAGCCTTCGGCGCCTGCGTTAAAAAGGGCGCGCAGGCGCACCTGGGAAACGAAGAGCTCCTCCTGATCCGCTCGGAGGGGATCTTCCTCGATTTCCCCCGGGTTTTCAAAATGGCCGAAAGCCACGAGGAGATCGTGGCCGACGACCGGGCCCTGTCGGCGAATTTCAATCTCCTGGCCGTGAACGCCGCCAATCAGGTCGAGGCGATCGCTCACCGGCAATTCCCCCTGTTTGGTGTGCAGTTCCATCCGGAAAAGTCGGGAGAGTTTGGGATTAAGTTGTTGGCAAATTTTTTAAAGATGTTAGAATAAAACAGAGTAGGGGCGACCGGCCACCTTCGGTGACATACTCTCACTATGATTTCAACCAGTCATTAAATTGTTGAAATCATTTAGTGAAAGTATACCATCACTAGATGTTTTCAGCATATGGGGGAAATTACTGAAAACATAGTGATGGTAGACAAATCAAATTCGCCAAAGTTGGTGAATGATTTGTGCTGCCGGGTCGCCCTTACCCATTGTGGAATTTATTTTTTAATGATTTTCAGCGCTTCCTCTGCCGCCGCCAGCAGCGGCGCGGTTGAAAGCTCTTCGCCCACGGCGTTCTTCAGCCACAGCTGAGGAATCAGGCGCCCGGCCTGGCACATGCGCTCCATTTCCGCGCCCAGGGACTTGCCGGCCAGGAATCCTTCCAGCTGGAACTCGACCAGGTGCCCGAGTGGATAGTCGGGCAGGTACAGGGCGGCGTCGATCATGTGCGAGTAGCTGGCCAGGATGACCTGGTCGCGGACGCCGAAGAGGTCGGCGTAGTATTGGTTCCATACGTCGCGGGCGATGGCCAGCACCGATTTACGCAGGGCGGCCGGGGTGGCGTCGGGCTTCTGGTACAGCCACTCCCAGACCTTCATGTCAACCAACGCCACGCCCATGATCTCGTAGGTCATCCACAAGGTATCCAGGGCCTTGAGCTGCTCGGCGTGCCGGTCCTCGTTCTTCAGGCCCAGGACCTCCAGGTCGCGGTTCTGGAAAATGAAGGCGAAGGCCTCGCTGATCGCCGTGTTGGGCACACCGGCCATCAGGTAAGAATCGACTTTTTGCAGGCTCAGGGTCTGCTCGACGCAGTGGCCCAGCTCGTGCATGGCCACCTGGAAGCCCTGGTAATTCATGCCCCCGGCGGGGACGCGCGTGCGCAGGCGCGACTTTTCCCCCTTCATCAGCGGCCCCCAGGCGTGGCCGGCGCCGCGGGCCGGGTCGACCACGATGCGGCTGGCCAGGAAATCGGCGCTCTTGGCCGTGAATCCCAGCTGCTGCAGGATGTTGCGCATGTCCTTTTCAAAGGCCTTGAAATCGGGATATTTCTGGCTCACCCGCCGGTCCAGCTCGCTTTCGGCGATCCGGCCCCGGGCCTTGAAGCCGTCGTACCAGATGTCGAACGGCTGCAGTTTCCGGCCCAGGCGCTTCTGGACCAGGGCGGCGACCGCCTTCACCGGGGCCGAGGTCAACACCTCGGCGAAAAGCGTTTCCACGGTGACGGCCGGCAGCTCCCGTTCCAGTTCGAATTTTCTCTGCGCGTAACTTGGCAAACTGGGGAAAAAGGGGTCGAAGTCTTTCAGGGCCTTGAAGATGTCCAACAGGTGCAGATAGCGGGAGTCGGGTTCGGGAGTCCAGCCGATCTCCTTGTTATCCTTGAAAACCTTGTTGCTGAACGGGTTCCAACGAAACTCGCCGCGGTTGACCATCGGCTGGGGGATGTCCTGCTGGACAATGCGCTTGAGCACTTCGTAGATCATCTCCTGCCCGGCCAATCCCTTACGGTCGGCGTAGAGGGCCTTGATCCGGTCGCGCAGCCCCCAGTGGCTGATCAGCTTCAGGTTTTCCGGGAAAAGGGTTTTCTGGTGGTTGTCGACCAGGCTGCCCATGAAGATGTTGTATTCGGCGATGTAGGTTTCGGCTTCGCTGATGGCAACGGCCGCTTTCTGGTTCAAGCGGGCCGGGAGGCGCGACAGGAACAGGTCGCCGCAACGGGCGTAGGCCCAGTCCTGGCGGCTCCAGCTGGGCCCCAGCTCGGTCTTTTCCGCCAGGGTGTAGCTGGGGAAATTGAGCAGGACCTCGAAGGCGATCTTGCCGGCGAACATGTCCTCGCTCAGGTGGGCGAAAGGGTCGAACTGGCCGAAGCGTTCGTCGCTGGGGGAAATTTCACCCCAGTCGAGCTGCAGGGGCTTTTTCAGCTCCAGGCTGACCTGGTTCAGGTGCCCGTACAGGACCTCGAAAATCCTTTCCAGGCGCTTGCACAAGGCCTGCAGGCGCTCGGGGCTGCCGATGAAACTTTCACGGCAGAATTTGGCGTAGGCCTCGGCGCTGCCGTCCTCGGCGCGCCAGAATGCGGCTACCTGCTGCAGCCCCTTGTCGATGCGTGCCTTGCTGGCTTCGCCGTATTTCGTCAGCAGGAAACTGCGCACCTCATCCTGGGTCTCCTTGTCGATGACCATGGTTTGCCCCCCCAATGTGACGAAAAAAATCAATATCAGCACTATTTTTAGGAAAAAACTATTGCTTTTCAACTGGGCCTCCCAGGGCTTTAATTTAGCATGAGGGCAGCAGAAAATCAAGGCAAAAAGTGAAGGAGCTTGGTTAACGGCGTACGGTATACGGTGGACGGCAAAGAAAGACGATATGGAATTCTTTTTAAATCGGCAATATAAAACCTTCGCTCTCTGCCGGAGAAATTCCTTTTCTTTATTATCTTTATCTGCCCGTACGCCGTCAACCGTCGGCCGTCTACCCAGTTTCTTTCATGTTCTCCCTGGAAAACTTGAGCTCGGTCGCGTAAAAAAGCACTTTGCTCCACTGGCGGCAGAGAATATGGAACTGCTGCCACAGAAAGACGAGCAGCAGCCAAAGCGGGCGGTCCTTGGGCAGGATGCGCGCGACCTCCAGGTAGAGAAACATCAGCGCCACCAGGACCAGCCCGGCCAGCAGAAAAAGGCTCCAGGCACTGAAAAAGCGCCGGCCGAGGAAGCGGGCCGTCCGCTTGATCTCCTGCCAGACCTTTTTGCGGCCGTTGGCGACCAAGCCGATCTTGACGTAGTCGAAGAACATGGACACGACCGTCAGCAGCAACACCAGCGCCAGCAAACGCAGGTTGCTGACGATCAAGGCCAGCCATTCGGTTGGAGCCCGGCGGTCGATAATTTCGAGGAGGGCTTTGATCAGGGAAAAGCCGATCCCCACGAACACCAGGTAAACCGGGATGGAAGCGAGGAACAGCCGCAGCAAGCTCCAGAAATGGAGGCCGCAGTCTTGGAAAAAATCGGCCAGCGTTGTTTTACCCCCCGGGCGGTTCAGGCAGCCGATGACGCCGCCGTTGAGAAAGACGGTCAGGAGAAGGTACAGGGCTATCGCCAGCAGCATGGAACCGAAAACCGTCGGGGCGACGTTCATGTAGCGGTAGATGAAATCGCCCAGCCAGAAGATATCGAGCTTGTGCAGCATCCGCTCACCCGAGAAAGAATGGGACATGTGTTTCATCATCAGGAAAAAGAACGGGCCGACGGCAAACAGCGAGAACAGGAGATTGACGGCCCACAGCCTGAAGGCCAGGCGGCCCTTTTTGAAGCTGATGCCAACCCCAGCGATCATTATTTTAAGGTTTCCCATGGTGCACTCCTTAGCTCAGGCTGCCGGCGAATTGCAGCAGGTTCTGTATCCAGAAGAGCAGCTTGCTGGTCCAGCGCATGGTGCCGGACAGGCGCGCCTTGACGATGAAGCTGTTGTTGCTCAGGTCGCGGTCGATGAGGAACACGTTGTCGGGGTCAACCTGGGCGTACTTGACCTTGCTGGCGCCAATAAAGCTGAATTCGGCCCAGCTGCCCTGGCCGTCCCAATATTCGGTCTTTTGCGAGCCGTCTTCGAAACCGATAACGACCTTTATCCGCACGCCCGGGCCGGGCCGGGCGTCGCCGAGGCGCCGCAGCCGCACCAGCGAGCGGTAGACGGGTTTCTTGTTCTTGCGGTCCAGCTCGCGGGCCGCCCGCGACGTGATCTCGGTCTTCTTCCCCTTTTCATCGAACACGCCGCGGCTGGTCATGATCTCGCTCGACGTGACGCTGTCGACGGCGTAGTCCCATTCGGCGGTACCGAAGAACAGTTCATCGAAAAACCAGTTCAGCTCCCGGCCGCTGACTTCGTTGGCCGTGGCGATGAAGTCGGCGGTGGTCGGATGCTTGAAGCGGAAGCGGCTGTGGAAGGCGCGCATGACGCGCAGCATGGCCTCCTTGCCGATGAGGTTTTCCAGTGTGTCCAGGCTGATCCCCGTCCGCATGTAGACGTTCATGGCGTAGCTCATCGGGTCGTAGAATTTCCAGGAGACGGTGACGATCGGATCGTAGGTGACAGCCTGGATGGCCGCCATGCGGTCCAATTCCAGGTCGGCGTACTTGAACGGGCCGCTGTAGCGGGTCAGGGGGATGCCGGCCAGGACCAGGGGGACGCTGCCGGGGCCGTAGGCCTTGGCCAGGACCTTGCCGGTGGAATAGGTGTTGATGCCCTCGTCCAGCCAGGCCTCCTCGAACTCGTTACTGGCCGACAGGCCGTACCAGTAGCCGTGGCCGAACTCGTGAACGATCACCATCTCGGGATCGTTGGCCTGCGGGCTGGGCAGGACCTGGGTGCCGGCGGTGAAGATGGTCTGGTATTCCATGCCGCCGCTGCCGCTGCGGAAGGGCGGGTCGATCAACGTGACCTGTTCGTAGGGGTAGGCCCCGTACCAGAGGCCGTAATACTTCAGGGCCGTGCGCAGCGCCTTGAAATGGCGGTCAATCTGGCCGCGGTGCTCGGGGTTGATCAGCAGGATCATCTTGACGTCGCGCAGCTTGACCGCCTCGATGGGCAGCCTCAGCGTCGAGGCGATCTCGCGGTATTCCTGGGCGCTGACCTCGCGGTCGGCGACGAAGTCGCGCACGATCTTGAGGTAATCGGGGTCGGCGGTCCAGGCAAAATCGTGGATGCGCTCCTGCTCGTAGGTGACGGTGGTCGTGCCGCGTTTTTTGTCGCTGCTGCGGGCCGTCTCTTTGCCGGCGGCGCCCACCACGTATTCGCTGGGCACGGTGATGTGCACGCGAAAGCCGGCGAAGTCGGCAAAGAATTCGCTGTTCAGGTGGTACTGGTGGCAGTTCCAGCCCTTGCCCTCCTGGTAGACGCCGGGCTTGGGGAACCACTGGCCGATGAAGTAGCCGTTGTGGTAGTAGCCCGAGCGGCGGATCGTCTTCGGCACCTTGGCCTTGAACGCCAGTTCCATCTTCAACGTTTCGCCAGGGAGGAGCGGCTTGGGCAGCAGCACGCGCATGACGGTCTGGTCGTCGCCCTGCCGGGGCTCGTCCGGGGTCATGAACTGCATGGCACCGGTCAGGTCGGTGCCGTCGGCCAGGCTGAATTTTTCCACGTCGATCCAACCCCAGCCGCCGTCCTTGACCCGGGTGTCGCCGTGGAACGTGCCCGACGGGTCGTCGTGGAGAGCCTCGCTCATCAGGGCGCTTTTTTCGTTTTTAAAGGCGTTCCAATAAAGGTGGAACCAGATGTCGGGGACGGCGTCGCGGCTGGTGTTCGTCCAGCTGATGGTTTCCCTTCCTTGCAGCATTTTCTGGGCCGGATCGAGAGTGACCCAGATCTCGTACTGCAGCGGGTCTGCCGAGGCTTGCGCGATGATAGGCAGAACCAATGCCAGAAAAGCTAGAAATATTTTTGCTTTTTTCATGCTGTCTCCTAAGTAAGGGATTATCCAACAAATCCCCGGGGAATTCAATTTAGTGAACATCTAATCCTATGCTTTTGTTTCATTTGTTGGGATTCTGTCTTGGGTAGGGAACGCAGATCTGCGTTCCCTACAGAAGAAATTCTATATTCATTCTTTATTCTTTCCCGTCTACCGTCAACCGTTTGCCGTACACCAAGTACTGACTTCAGATAATCGGCCAAGTCTGCTGGGGGAGGTAAAATATCATTTCTACCTGGGTGCCGGCGTTCTTTTCCGAGATGATCACCAGCTTGTCGGCGAAGCGCTTCATGTTGGCGATGCCCATGCCGGCGCCGAAGCCGCGCTCGCGGATGTAGTCGGGGGCGGTCGAGTAGCCCTCCTTCATGGCCTTTTCCAGGTCCTCGATACCGATGCCGTTGTCCACCACGCGCACGATGAAGCGGTCCTCGTCCTGGAAAAAATAGCTGTCGCCCTGGCCGCGGCTGTGGATGACGACGTTGGTCTCGGCCTCGTAGGTGGCCACGCCGACGCGACGCACGATGTCGTTGGGGAAATTCTTGCCGGCCAAGAACTGCTTGAGCATGGCGGCGCCGCTGCCGGCGGCGTCGATGTCGTTGCTGTCGATCGGGTAATGGAACTCGGCCTCCTCGCTGATCAGCCGCTCGCCGGTGATGATCGAGAATTCGCTGTTCAGGGTGGAGGTCCGTTTCTGGTCGTGGAGGTAGATGAGGTTGAACTTTTCCAGGATGCCGTGCATGATGTCTTCCTTGCTGATGATGCCCAGAACGTGCTTCTCGTCGTCGACCACCGGGAAGCGCCCGTACTTGTAATTCTCGAACTTGTCGACCACCGCCACCAGCGAGTCGTCCTTGTGGATGGTGACGACTTCGGTGGACATGATCTTGCGGATGGGATCGTTGATGATGTTGAATTCCAGGGCGTGGATGATGTCCTCGATGCTGATGATGCCGATCAGCTGCTTGCGCTCGTCGACCACGGGGATGCCGGAAATCTTCTTGATCTTCATCAGCTCCTTGGCGTGGGCGATCTTTTTTTCGCCCGAGATCTCGACCACGTGGGAGCTCATGATGTCGCCGGCCTTGATGCCCTCGAAGATGGCCGCGTACTTGGCGAGCTTAAGATTTTCCGTCATCGCTGCCCCGCAAGCCCGAGGCGTAGATCTTGCCGCAGGACGAGTACAGGTAGCCGCGGGTCCTGAGCAGCAGGAAATTGTTGGCGCGGGCAAAGGCGATGGTCTCCGGGGCGATGTTCTTGCCGCGCACCACGATCAGCCCCAGCAGGTCGGTGACCAGGGCGGTGCGGATGACCTGCGGGTACGTGTAGCCGGTGAGGATGATCATCCCCGGCTTGGACAGCGCCAGCATGTCGCTGATCATGTCACTGGCGCCGACCGACTTCACTTCCTCGCCGAGCTTGTCCTCACCCGAAAGCACTTCGGCATCGAGCATGGCGACGATATCGCGGACAATGATCATGTTTTCAGACCTCTTCGCCGGGCCAGGCGGATCGGGCGCCGGGCGCAGCCTATCATTTCAGTTTTCGCTGTAGATCTCTTTTTCGTACTCGGTTTCCAGGCGCAGCTTGTGCTTGGCCTCTTCCTGGGCCAGGGCCAGGAAGGTGTCGCGCAGCCCCTCGTCCTGGGCCATGGCTGCCAGGTCGTTGTAGAACTTGAACGAGGACTTTTCCCGGCGCATGGCCACGATCAGCGCCTCCTGGTAGTCCATGCCCGGGGTGGGGACGATGTTGACCAGGTAGTCGACGATCTTCAGGTCGGTCACCTGCTTGGCCGCGGGCTTGAAGGTGCTGCCCGTTTTGACCCGCTGGAGCTTTTCCTTGTGCTTGTTCTCCTCGCCGGCGAACTGGACGAACTGCTCGCTCAGTGCTTTGTTTTCCAGCTTCTTCGACCACTCCAAGTAGAACTGGCGCGCCTCCTCTTCCTTTTCGATGGCGAAGTCCAGGACCTCGTTGACCGACTTGAAGGTCGTCAGCATATCCATCGGCTGGCCGCAGCAGACCAGTTCTCCCTTGCCCGCGGCGATCACCTTGACGATCTTGCCGCATATTGCGCACTTGTAGAATTCACTCATGGCTACCTCCAGGTTTTTCAAAACCTGATTGTAGCATTGCTGGGGAAAAATCGCAAACAGAGGTAGGGGCACGGCGCGCCGTGCCCCTACATGCCTTTCCGCCTTGTTTTTAATTTTTCGCGGGACTATAATTCGGTCGTGGAATGCAACACCTGTCATGGCGAGATCCCCGAAGGGTTGACGATTTGCCCGCATTGCGGCGGCCGCGCCGCCGTTGAACGGGGAAGGCTCGCCGAGCTGAAGAAAATATTTTCCAACCGCTACGATTTCATCCGCTTGCTGGGCATCGGCGGCTTCGCCGAGGTCTATCTCGCCCTGGACAAGATGCTGGAAAGGGAAGTGGCCATCAAGATCCTGCTGCCGCAGCACAGCCAGGACCCGCAGACGGTCGAGCGCTTCCTGCGCGAGGCACGGCTGTATGCCAAGCTGGAGCACAAGAACATCATCCCCGTCTACGACACCGGCATCCTGGAGGGGCAGGTTTTCATCACCATGAAGTACATCCGCGGCGAAAGCCTGAAGCACGTCCTGCTGGCCCAGAAGCGGATCGCCGCATCGCAGCTGCCCGGCATCATCAGCGGCGTGGCGCAGGCCATGGCCTACATCCACCGCAAGGGGATCATCCACCGCGACATCAAGCCGGCCAACATCATCGTTGAAAAAGCGACACGGAACGTCTACCTGGCCGATTTCGGCATCGCCCGCGCCGAGTCGAGCCAAACGCTGACCCAGACCGGCATGATTGTCGGCACGCCGTATTACCTGTCGCCCGAACAGATCAAGGGCCGGAAGACCGACCAGCGTTCGGACATTTATTCTCTGGGCGCCACCTTGTACGAACTGGCCGCCGGCGAGCCGCCGTTCATGGGCGATTCGCCGCTGCAGATCCTTTACCAGCACATCAACGAAAATGCCAGGTCCCTGACCAAGCTGGTCCCGAACATCGATCCCGTCGTGCAGCGCATCATCGTCCGCTGCCTGGAAAAAGACCCGGAGCGGCGTTTCCAGAACGCCGCCGAGATCCTGGCCATACTCGAGGACGGGGCGGGTGCCTTCCCGAACGCCCATTTCGAAAAAACGGTGCTCACGGCCGACATCCGGCCGCGCCGCCGCCCGGCATGGAAGGTAGCGGCTGCCCTGGTTTTCTGCGCGGCGGTGGCCTGCGGCGTCTACTTCATTTGGCTGAACAAAACCGGGCCTTCACCCGTCCCGGTCAAAAAAGAAACAATGACCGTCGTTGCGCCCAAGACCATTGTCAAGGAGGAACCGCTACCGGAGCCAGCCGGTAAACAGGGCGAACGGGTTGCCATGCCGACGGACAACGCACCGGCAAGCAAAATGGAAATTTCTCTTCGCAAACCGGCCGGCAAGGCCCCGGAAAAGGCGGCGGCCCCGGGCACCGTTCATTTCAGTTCGTTTCCGCCGTTGGCCGATGTCTTCCTCGGCGCAAAAAAGATGGGCAACACCGAGCAAATGTTCGCCAGGGAATTCCCGCCCGGCGAATACCGCTTCACCTTTTCCATCCCAGACTACCGTTCTGCCGAGGTGCGCGTCATGGTCGTTGCCGGCGAAACAACGGCCGCCCATTTCCGCTTCCCGCCCTTCCGCAGCTTCACCATTATTGCCCGGCCTTTCGGCCGTGTGTTCATCGACAGCCGGGAATACGGCGACACGCCGCAGACGGTCAAGCTCGCCTACGGCGAACACCTGGTGCGCATCGCCAAGGGCGGCTATATGAACCAGGAGAGGACGATCCGCGTCGACGCCGGCACCAAGAATTCGATTTTTTTTGAGCTCAGCAAGGAGGAAAAAAAATGAGAACCAGCAAAAATACTGCCGCGCTGACGATTCTTCTGTTCGTCCTGGCCCTGGTTGCAGGCGCTTATCCGGCCCTCAATGCCCAGACCGCCCAAGGGGCGGACGACACGACCAAACTGGTCAGGGAGGCGGATGAAGCGTACCAAAACGGCAATTTCAAGCTGGCCATCGAAAAATACCAGCAAGCCATGCGCCTGATCGGCGAAAAGAAGGAGCTGGCCCAGACTAAACAGGAGCTCTTCCAGACCATGACCTCGCTGGCCTTGACCTATTTCACCATCCAGGAGAATGCCAAGGCGGAAAAACAGCTGGAGGACCTGATCCAGATCAATCCCAACCAGGAGCTGGACCCCGAATTCTACCCGCCGAAATTCGTGGAGATCTTCCGCGCCGTGCAGAGGAATTTCCTGGGCAGGCTGGTCGTCGACTCGGTCCCGGCTGGGGCCGAGGTGACGGTCAACAACAACAAGTCCGGCCGCACGTTGCTGACGCTGGAGAAAATGTTGAAGGGCAAGTATTCGCTCAAGCTGGAGCTCAAAGGGTTCAATGCTGCGGACCGGGAGATCATCGTCCAGGCGGCCATGGACAACCGCGAGAGCTTCCAGCTGGAGGCGCTGCCGCCGGTGGTTGAAAAAAAGGCCGAACCCGCCCCGGCCGAGGCCAAAAAGAAAAAGAAGCTCTCGCCCTGGATCATCGCCGGCGGCGCGGCCATTGTGGCCATGGCCATCGTGCTGCTGACCAGAAAAAAAACTGTAGTGCAACCCGTGCTGCAGTCGCTCTCCTTCAACAACGCCGCCTCCGTGCCCATTGACCTAATCCTGCCGACCTACATCCCGCTGCAGGTGAGCGGTGTTCCGGCCAAGATCGAGAAGATCGATTTCCGGGTTGTGATCGAACATCCTTTGCATATGGAAGATCTGATCGTAACCATCATCGGCAGCGACACCAACACCATGTACAACATCTGGAACCGCCAACAATCGGCCGTCGTACCGACGGTGATGAGCGGCACGATCAACGACTTCAACAACGTCGCCCCCAACGGCACCTGGCGTCTGCTGGTGCAGAACCAGGGCCACAACCCCGGCGGCAGGATCATGGAGTTCACGCTGAAAATCTTTTTTTACCAATAGAAATAGCCTACCGTCCCCTTGTTGCCGCCGCAGACCAACTGCCCCTGGCCCATGGTAATCACCTTGACGATTTTCCCGTAGATCGCGCACTTGTAAAAGTCGCTCATGGGCTACTTCCAGATTTTTAAGAGATTTTCATTTTAGCCACTGAATTGATTTTCCTAGTTGTATCTTTTATATTTCTTACTTCGCACTTTCCAGTCTCCATTCTAGCTGAGCCCGAGAACGGAGGGAACCGCCCGAAGTTCCTCAAACGATTGTTTTCGCCGGGGATCGGTGTATAATAAAAAAAAACGATGAAACCATACTCCCGTATTTCTCTCTATCTGCTGGCTGCAGCCGGGATGCTGAATTTTTTCTCGCCCTCTTTTCCGGCCTGGCCCTTTGCCCGCCTGCTTCCCTGGATCGTTTGCCTGACCGCCGCGTTTTTCGTTCTGGCTTTTGAGGCCTGGCGGTGCCGTGCATCAATCCTCCGGTACTTCCGCGACCGGCGACGCGCGGCTGGAATGGCCCTGGTGGCGGTGCTCGCCGTTCTGGTGCTGCGCCTGTTCATGCCACTGTTCCCGCTGGCCATGCTCGATGCCGACACCGAGGAGCCGGTCGAGGTCGCCCGGCGCATTGCCAGCGATGGCGCCCGGCCGGTCTATATCTTCAACCAGTTCTATCAGGGTGTCGCCGTCTCCTACCTATACGTCGCCGCCGCCGAGCTGACAGGAAAACTGCACACCTCCGTACAACTGGTCAACATCCTGCTAATCGCCGCCGGTGTCTTCTTTCTGGCCCTGTTCTGGCGACGTCTGGGTGGTGATTGGCTCGTCTGGATTCTGCTCGCCGCCTCGCTGTTCGAAAGTATGCAGTTGCTGGCGACTGTCACCGTCCGCGGATTCGCCCTTGTGTTCTGCCTGCTGGCTTACCTCATCCTGCAGATGCACGGCATCATCTGTGAAAACCGGCGCACCTTCTTTCGCACTGGGGCGGCTGCTGGACTGCTCTTTTTCCAGTACCAGCCGGCATTACTGTTCGCCGCCCTGCTGCTCGTCGCCGTCATTTTTTCCCGGTTCCACCGCGGTGATGCGCCCGAGGCAGCTGGAACGATCGGGGCAGGCTTCATTCTCGGCGCAGGACCGCACCTGCTGGCCGAAGCCTACAACGGCTTCATCAACACCACTTCGATCTTCTTGAGCAAGTCGGGCGGCATCCTGGCCCGGATCGCCGACCCGGTGAACATCGGCCGGCATTTCCTGTACCACCCGGCGCAAATCGAACCCGAGATAACTGCCTGGATCTTCTGGTCGTTGTTCGCCGCTGGCTTCGCCCTCTGCCTCTGGCTAGGCCTGAAAAAAAAACACCGGGCCGCCTTGCTGCCCCCCCTTCTCTACCTAGCGGCGGTGCTTGTGTCGGCCCTTTCGGGCGTCGCCCCCGATGATGCCCGTTTCTCCGCCCATTTCCGCATCTATACGCCACTGGCCCTACTCGTCGTCGCCGCGCCGTTCTGCCTGGGGGCGGTCCTGCGTAAAAAATGGACGCGCGTCGTCGTCGTCGTTGCCATACTGGCATGGAATGGCTTGCGCTTCGAATCCGATTGGCGGACCTATCACCGTTTTCATGGCTACAGCAGGCAAGTGGTCAAGCTGCTCAACCGCTCGCCGGCCCTCCTGTTCTTCGGCGAATACTGGTTCGCCCGCCGCTTCTGCGCTGCGCTGGCCCCGGGCAAGACTGTCCTGTCGGCCTCCTCTTTCATCAAGCCCGAGTTCTACCGCTCGCCCGGCCAATTTCTGCCCGATTATCTGACTGCGGCGGAAAATTGGCCGCATCTGGCCAAGGGCTACCTGGCCATGGCGCGGAACGCAGAGCGGTTAGTGGTGCTGCTCGACCGCCTGGGCTTCCGTTTCCGCCGCAGCCATGCAGGGGCGGTCGTATTATTCGATCGCTTCCGACCCGATCCGACGCCGGATTTACTGCATCATCTGGCCTTGGCCGAGCTCTTGTCCGACATGTCGGTACAGCGGCTTCTGCCGTCCACCACGCTTCTGCCCATTGTGCGCCGCAACGCTGGCCGCTTGGCTGTCGACATTCCGCTAGCAGCGGACGATCTGGCGGGCCGGCGCCTGATCCTCAAACGTGGCGGCTTCGTCCTGTCATGGCCGCCGCTGGCGGCGGACCTGCCCGTCGGCGCTGCCGTGGATGCCGGTAACTGGACACTGTATTTCTCCTGGAAAAGCGTACCGTTGTGCAGTGGTACGGCTAGCTTGGCAGCACCCGCCATGGTGGAGACGCCTCTGCTGCGCCTCGATCTGGGCGATCGCCGCCGCCTCTACTTCCTACCCGGACGAAGAGGCAGGCGGGATCCGGAGACGACGCTGCGACCACTTGGTCCGTCAGAGCGGCTGTATTCGGGGACCGACCATGCGGCCGAGGCTTCCGGGGCAGTCATTGGCGACGGCCTTCGCATCGCCGTTCTCGATTCGCGCATCCGCTGCTTGCGCCTCGACTTCCTGTCACCACTCGATTTCGACTCTCTCGCTTGGACGAAACGCTTCAAGCAATCCCTGCGGGTCTCGGCCGATGGTTCGCCCCGGCCTGCTATTCCCCTCGCCGTCGGAGCCAATTCAGTCCTCATTGCGGTATGTCCGGGCTCGACGATCGTGCTGCAGGCCGAGCACCGCTCATTTTTTGCCGCCGCCGACGCCGCGGGCGGAGTAGAGCTCGTACGCACCGGCCTGCTCTTGCGAAAAATCACCTGCCTCGATAGCTCCAGGCGCAAACTGGGCGATATCCTTCCCTTCCTATCTGTATCTGAAAAAAGCGATTGAGGCGGCCCCGGGCACCGTTCATTTCAGTTCGTTTCCGCCGTTGGCCGATGTCTTCCTCGGCGCAAAAAAGATGGGCAACACCGAGCAGATGTTCGCCAGGGAATTCCCGCCCGGCGAATACCGCTTCACCTTTTCCATCCCAGACTACCGTTTGGCCGAGGTGCGCGTCATGGTCGTTGCCGGCGAAACAACGGCCGCCCATTTCCGCTTCCCGCCCTTCCGCAGCTTCACTATCACGGCCAAGCCCTTCGGGCGCCTGATGGTGCAGAACCAGGGCCACAACCCCGGCGGCCGCATCCTGAACTTCACCCTGAAGATCTATTTTTATCAGTAAAAAACCTTTTTGCTAAGGCTTTTAAAAATCACAAAAAATTAACACAGCTTTTTCGCATCTTCATCTTTTTTATGTTCTTGATCTTTACTCCGAACTCCCAACACCGAACGTCTTCACTTCTTCATCCCTAAAGTCGGCGGATGATTTGTGCTGACCCTACGGGACAAATCAGATCCGTCAGGATAGACGGATGATTTGTGCTGCCGTCAGACTATTGACATTTCAGATGA
>JAPKZL010000059.1 GCA_026393795.1 Candidatus Aminicenantes bacterium
TTTTTCCGCGGCATCCTCTGCAACTGGCTGGTCTGCCTGGCGGTGTGGATGGCGCTGACCGCGCGCAACACCATCGGCAAGGTCTGGGCCATCTTTTTCCCGATCATGGCCTTCGTCGCCTCCGGCTTCAAGCACAGCATCGCCAACATGTACTTTATCCCGGTCGGCATCCTGCCCAAAGGGGTGAACGAGGTGGTGGCGCCCGCCACCGCCGCCGGCCTCGCCCCCGAGAAGCTGGCCAATGTCGGCCTGTACGGCTTCTTCGTCAAGAACCTGATCCCGGTCACGTTGGGCAACATCGTCGGCGGCGGCTTCTTCGTCGCCACTTTATACTGGTTTGCCTACGTCCGCAAGTCCAAGAAAGCCGCCTAGTTTTCTAGTCCGATTCCAACCGAGCCGTTTCCCGAGGGGCTTTCCCTCAGGGGCGGCTCTTTTTTTTGGATGGCGTGATTTGCAGGTCATGAAGTCACAAAGCAAAGCATCGTCCATAGTGCCTCAATTCGTGGTAGTTGACATTTCCTGCGACCGGATTTAGTATTCTCATATAGTTAGGGGGAAGGGATTCGGCGCCGATGGTGAGAATGGGCATTAGGGTAGCGCCACAACTTCCAGGAGGTGCGATATGAGGATCAAGGTGTTGTTCGCTCTCTGCTGCGTTGTTTGTTGCGCTATGGGTTTCACCCGCGCTCCTGCGCGTTCCGATGACGTGCAGTCCGTGCAACCGCCGGCCGCCCAGGTCGACGAAATGCTCTTCTCGCCGCCAAGGACCGAGAAGCGCCCGGTCGTTGACCTATACCATGGCGTCTCCGTGACCGACGACTACCGCTGGCTCGAGAAGGGTGATGCCGCCGAGGTCCAGGCCTGGTCCGCTGCAGAGAATGCGTACGCCCGGAGATCGCTCGACAGTGCCCCGAACCGCGCCGAGATCGCGAAAAAGCTCAAGGCGCTGATGGGATACGAATCGCCGGATTGGTACGCACTGAACTGCTGCTGCGGCCGCCTCTTCGCGCTGAAGAGCAATCCGCCCAAGCAGCAGCCGTTCCTTGTCGTAATGCAGAGTGCCGCTGCTCCCGAAACGGAACGCGTCATTCTCGACCCGAATGCGCTCGACGCCATGGGCGGCACGGCGATCGATTGGTACGAACCATCCCCAGACGGGAAGCTTGTCGCGGTCTCGCTTTCGACCGGCGGTTCGGAGCGTGGGAATCTCCATGTGTACAATGTCGACAGCGGCGCCGAGCGGGCGATCGACGCGGTCCCGCGCGTCAACGGCGGCACGGCGGGCGGGAGCCTGGCCTGGCTCGGCGACGGCACGGGATTCTTTTACACTCGCTACCCGGCGCCCGGAGAGCGCCCGGCTGAGGACCTCGATTTCTTTCAGGAGGTCTGGTTCCACAGACTCGGTGCCGATCCGAAGCTCGACATGCCGAGCTTGCAGAAGGGTTTGCCGCGCATCGCTGAAATTCAGCTCAAGGCGAGCACAGACGGAAGTTGGATCCTCGCGAGAGTTTCCAATGGCGATGGCGGGGAATATGATCACTGGATCGTCGCGCCCGGTAAAACCCCGGAGAAGAGCCTCGGGCAATGGCGGAAGGTCGCGTCGCTTGCCGATAAGGTCATCAGAGTGGACTTTTCGCCGGACGGCAAGCTGTGGCTGCTCTCGCGAAAAAATGCACCAAACGGGAAACTCCTTGAGCTGGATCCACAAGCCGACCTCGCGAAGGCGAAGACGATGATTCCTGAAAGTGACGTTGTCATCAGCCAATTCGTGGTCACCCAATCGCGGATCTACACAGCCGATTTGATCGGCGGCCCTTATCAGGCGCGGGTATTTGCCAGAAATGGGAAAGCTCTCCACAGCATCGATCTCCCGCTGCATTCAAGCATCTGGTCGATCCTGGCACTCGGGAGTGACGATGTACTGCTCTATACCGAGAGCTATACCGAGCCGCCTGCGTGGAAGCTTTATCACGCCGCCGACAAGACGCTCACGGTGACGGCGCTGGCCAAAAAGCCCGCCACGAACTTCGATGATGCCGAGGTGGTGCGCGAGACGTGCGTCTCCACGGACGGCACGAAAGTGCCCTTGAACATCCTGCGCAAGAAGGGCACGAAGCGCGACGGCTCGAACAAGTTTCTCCTTTACGGCTACGGCGGCTACAGCATCAGCCTGTCGCCTTACTTCGACGCGTCGTTACGGGTCTGGCTCGATGAAGGAGGCATCTTCGCCTGGGCGAACATCCGCGGCGGCGGTGAGTTCGGCGAGGTCTGGCATCTGGCCGGCAACCTCACGAACAAGCAGAACGTCTTCGACGACTTCCTGGCGTGCGCGCGGCACGTGATTGAAGCGGGCTACACGAAGCCCGAGCGCCTCGCCGTGATCGGCGCCTCCAACGGCGGCCTGTTGATGGGCGCGGCACTGACGCAGGCTCCAGAGCTGTTCCGCGCCGTTGTGTCGCTGGTTGGGATTTATGATATGCTTCGCGTTGAGTTCACACCCAATGGCGCCTTCAACGTCACCGAGTTCGGCACGGTAAAGGACAAAGCGCAGTTCGACGCGATGTTCGCCTACAGCCCATACCACCGCGTTGTGGACGGTACGGCATACCCGGCGGTGCTCTTCATGACGGGCGCCAACGACCCGCGCGTTGATCCCTACAACTCGCGCAAGATGACCGCACGGCTGCAGGCCGCCACGAGCTCGGGGCGGCCCATCCTGCTGCGCACCAGCGGCAGCACGGGGCACGGAATCGGCACGCCTCTCGACGAGCAGGTGGAAGAACAAGTGGATATCTGGAGCTTTCTCCTCCGCGAACTCGCCGGTCCGCGCTGAGCTCTCGCCTTCTGCGCTCAGGGAGATCATTGGGGCCGGAATGGGAATAGGGGACCGAACGCTGTATGGGCTGGCCTATGTCCGCAAGGGCAAAAAGGCTGCCTGACAGGCACAGTCATCAAAAATCTTCTGACAAAACAAGTTGTGTAAACGGCAACTGGCATAATTTAAAAACCATTGAATAAAAGAGGCACCATATGAAAAAATTAACCATTTCATTCTTTTTTGCTTTGCTGCTGCTGGCTTTCGTTTCGAGTCCGGTAATCGCGCAGGAGAGCCGCCCCCTCATTCTCGAGCACGCCAACGTCATCAATCCAGCGGATGACGCGCCCTTGCTTGACCGGACGATCGTCCTGCAAGACGGCAAAATTCAAAACATCTCTTCCGTTCCCGTGACGATGCCGGGCGAGAGAATGGACTTGCGGGGGGCCTGGGTTTTGCCGGGGCTCATCGATGCGCATGTCCACGTGACGAATATCGCCGCGGCCCGGCGCATGCTGTCCTGCGGAATTACCACCGGCCGCAGCATGTTCGCGTGGAACTACGCTGACGTCGGCTTGGGTGCGCTGCACCAGCGCGGCGACGCGGACATCCCGACCATCCTGGCCGCGGGCTATCCGGTCTTGGCCGATATGGTCCGGTTTAAGCCCGATATAACGGCGATATTCCTTGACCATCCAGTTCTCGATGACCTGCGCAGCCCTGGAAGAATCGGTCCCGACGGCGCGCGCCGAATTGTCCGCGCCAATGCGGATCGTCACGTGGATTGGATCAAGGTCTTCGCCAACGAGCGGGCCGGCATCCTGGAAACAGACCCGAATACCCGCAATCTCAATGATGAGGAACTGAGAGCGGCGGTCGAAGAGGCGACACGGCTGGGCCTGCCTGCGGCGGCCCACGCCTATTCGGACGAGGGCGTCGCGGCGGCCGTGAATGCCGGCGTCCGCACCATTGAACACGGATCGCTGATCACCGAGCCGACGCTGAAACTGATGCGCGAACGCGGCACCTATTTCGTCCCGACGCTCTATGGATTCAGTGTCGCCCTGACGCCTGATTCCACGCCCGAGGAACGGGCGCTCCAGCCGCGAATTGAGATGTTACTGAAAGGCAGCCTGCAAGCGATCGCAATGGCCAGGCGGCTCGGTGTTCCCGTTGTCGCCGGGACGGACACGGGCTATGAGGAGAAAGAGCCCACGGTCATCGACGAGATCATGCAACTGGCGTCTGCGGGTTTGTCGAACCTGGAGGCGATCCGCTCGGCGACTTCACTGGCGGCGGAATGCCTGAAGATCTCGTCCGCCAAGGGCGCGCTCAAGCCGGGCCTGGACGCCGATCTGGTCGCCTACAAGGACAATCCGCTCAACGACCTGGCCGTCCTGCGCGTGCCGATACTGGTTATCAACGGGGGAAAAGTCTTCCTGCGAAAAGAATAGGGGGATGCCCATTAGCGCTTGACACATGGGCATTTTTAAGATATTTTACCCCACATGGAGAAGAACATGAAAGAATTCAAGGGACAGTTGATTTCCAAGGGGTTCAAGGTGGCGATCGTGGTCTCGCGCTTCAACAACTTCATCACCGAACAGCTGCTGGACGGGGCCAAG
>JAPKZL010000060.1 GCA_026393795.1 Candidatus Aminicenantes bacterium
GTAATTTCTTCGGTTTGCTGCCCATCATCTTTGCCTTCATCATCCCGGCCGTGACCATGCGCCTGTTTTCAGAAGAGATATATGTCGGCTCATATGAAATCCTGATGACCCTGCCGCTGACTTTCACTGAAGTTATTGTCGGCAAATTTCTGGCCGCCGTGGCTTTTGTCATGATCATGCTGTTGCCGACACTTTCGTATACCATCACCATCGCTTTGCTTGGCAAATTGGACCTCGGCCCTATTATCGGCGGCTACATCGGCGCCATATTCCTTGGCGCCCTGTTTTCGGCCATCGGGCTGCTCGCCTCCGCGCTGACCCGCAACCAGATCATTGCCTTTATTATCGGCATGAGCGTCTGCTTCGCCTTGACCCTGATCGATAAAATGCTCTTCTTTTTGCCCGAATCTTTGCTTGGTGTTCTGCAAAACATCGGCGCCGATTTTCATTTCCAAAACATTGCCAAGGGCATTATCGATTCGCGCGACATTCTCTATTTTGTCAGTGTAAGTTTTGTGGCTTTGTATGCCGGCAACCTGGTAATGCAGGGAAAAAAGTGAGAGGTTAACATGAAAATTAAACAAAAAAGCAATTACTATAAATTCCTGATGTACGTGGCGGTTATTTTTCTTTTGAACCTGGTCGCTGCCAGTCTATTTATGCGTTTCGATTTGACCGGGGACCGCTTGTATTCCATTTCAAGCATCAGTAAAAAAGTGGTATCGACCTTGTCCGAACCCCTGACCATTCACGTGTTTTTCACCAGGAATCTGCCCGCTCCTCATAACAATACCGAGCGTTATTTAGAGGATTTGCTCAAAGAATATGCCATAACCGCCAACCATTTCTTTAATTACCAGTTCCACAACGTCAGCGCCCAGGATGAGGAAACAGGCAAGGCGGTCAACGAAAATCAGGAACTGGCGAATAATTACGGCATCTACCCGATCCAGATTCAGAAAATCGAAAAAGACGAGGTGAAGTTTCAAAAAGCCTACATGGGCATGGCCCTGATTTACGGCGACATGGTGGAGCGGATCCCAACCATCACCGGTACCGATGGCCTGGAATACAAGATCACCACCGCCATGCAGAAGATGAACAACAAGATCAGCGCCTTGCTGCGGCTGCCTGAAAAGATCCAGATCAAACTGGTCTTGTCTTCTTCACTGAATATCGTCGCCCCCTACATCAACATCAGCGGCCTGGCCGACATGCCGGCCAAATGCGAAACATCAATTGCAGTGGGAAGGGCAGACGGACCGGCAGGGTAAAGAGGTTCCGGGCGGGCAGGGAGTGGCCGGGATCATGATACAAAACAGTCAGAAATCATTGTCAATTCCGCTGATTCGCGTGATGAGAATTCCCCTGATCGGTGACCAGTACCAATTGGAAACTATGGAAACCATGGAAAAAAACCTCGGCGATGCCATCGAAAGTATGCTGAATCTCAATGAAAACATCGGTTATTTGGCTGATTTCGGTACTCCGCCGTTGGGCGGTGGCATGGGCCTTCCCAATCAGCCCCAGCAGGAGGGTTTGACGAATTTCAACATCCTGGTGTCGGAAAATTATTCTCTTAAGCCTGTAAATCTCAAAGAGGAAAAAATTCCGGCCAATTTAAATTGCCTGATCATAGCCGGCCCCAAGGAGGAATTTTCCGATTATGCCCTTTTTCAAATCGATCAATTTCTGATGCAGGGGAAATCGCTGGCCATCCTGCTGGACTCCTTCAACGAAATCGTCCCCGACCGGAACCAGTCCTATAGCAATCCCAACCAGGGTCCTTTTTATATCCCTTTGAATACCGGTCTCGAAAAACTGCTTGGTCATTACGGCCTAGCCAGCAAAAAATCGTACGTTATGGATGAAAACTGTTACAAACAACGGATGGATGCGAATTACGGCGGCGGCGAGCAGCCCATCTATTTCGCGCCGCTGATTTCGAC
>JAPKZL010000061.1 GCA_026393795.1 Candidatus Aminicenantes bacterium
CAGAGCTACCAGGCGGTCAAGGTGATCCGCGACCTGGGCATCCCCATCGGCAACCAGAGCGTCCTGCTCAAAGGGGTCAACGACGACACCGACGTGATGCGCGACCTGGTGCACGGCCTCGGCCGCATGGGCATCAAGCCCTATTACCTTTATTACGCCGACTTCGTCGAAGGGACCGGCCATTTCCGCACCGAGATCTATAAGGGCCGGGAGATCTGCCGCGACCTGTGCGGGGCCACCACCGGCTTCCTGCGGCCGACCTATGTGGTCGATGCCCTGGGCGGCCGGGGCAAGACGCCGGTCGACCTCGGCTACTCGGAGGGGATCAGCGAGGACCGCAAGGGCGGAGTGATCACCTCGCCGATTGGGCTGGGCAAGGTTTATGTGAACGATCCGATCGAAAAGGTGGAAGGGAAGCCGAGCCGGCACAACCCGAACCGGAAGTAAGGAAGCGGGGAACAAGGGAGGGAAGATGGAAAAAAAAGTGGGGCTGTGGATCGACCATAAGCAGGCGATCATCGTGGCGGTTACGGGCAAAGGGGAAGAAACGGGGCTGATCATTTCCAAGGCGAAAAAACAGGGCCGGGATTCCGGTGGTTCACAGGGTAGGGGCTACCGTGAACCCCAGCCGGTAACCGCGGATGATATCCGCCAGAGAGTTTTTTCGGAGCATCTCAACATCTATTACGATGCGGTCATTGCGGCCATCGGGAACGCGGAAGCGATTTTGATATTCGGTCCCGGCGAAGCGAAGGGTGAGCTGAAAAAACGCCTGGAAAGGGATCACCTGGGCGGGCGCATCGCGGCGCTCGAAACGGTCGACAAGATGACCGATCGCCAGATCGCGGCCAAGGTCCGCAAGCACTTCGGCAAGTGACGTTCAGCGAACGGATCGGCTCATGGCGCCGATGAGGGCCGAGTGAATGAACCCCGGATGAACCATAAGAAATATTCCCACTTCTTTTCCCGCGCCCGGCCGCAAACAGGGAAACCGGGATATCTGGCGGTGCCTGAGGCGTATTGGAGCCTCACGGCCGGGCAACTGCTGGCGGCGCTGCACGGCAGCAGCAACGGCCTCAAGCAAGGGGACGCCAGGAACCGCCTCAGGCAAACCGGGCTGAACACGCTGAAAGCGCGGCAACGGGCTTCGGCGTTGGGATTGCTCCTGAACCAGTTCAAAAGCCCGCTCGTGCTCATCCTGATCTTCGCCGCCATTGTTTCCGCCTTCGTCAGGGAATGGACCGACGCCGTCATCGTGCTGGCCGTGGTGATCGGCAGCACCCTGCTCGGCTTTATGCAGGAATACCGGGCCGGCAACGCCGTCGAGAGGCTGCGCTCGAAAGTCACCATCAAATCGAGCATTCTGCGCGATGGCCAGCCGAAAGTTTTGCCCTCCGAGCACGTGGTGCCGGGCGACGTGGTGCTGCTTTCGGCGGGGAGCCTGGTCCCGGCCGACGGTGTCGTGCTGGAGGCCAATGACTTTTTCGTCAACCAGGCCGTGCTGACCGGCGAATCCTTCCCGGTGGAGAAAAAGGCGGGGATCGTCCCGGCCAAGGCCGGTCTGGCCGAGCGCAGCAACTGTGTCTTTATGGGCACCAGCGCTGGCAGCGGCACGGCGCGGGTGCTGATCGTGCAGACCGGCAAAGCCACGATTTTCGGCCACATCGCCGACCGGTTGCGCCTGCGTCCGGAGGCAACCGAATTCGAGCGCGGCATCCAGCGTTTCGGCTACCTGCTGACGCAAGTCATGCTGGTGATGGTGGTCATTGTCCTGGCCGTCAACATTTTCCTGGCCAAGCCGCCTATCGACTCGCTGCTCTTCGCGCTCGCCCTGGCGGTCGGGCTGGCGCCCGAGCTCCTTCCGGCCATCATCAGCATCACGCTTGCGCACGGCGCCCAGCGCATGGCCAAGCGCGGCGTCATCGTCCGCCGCTTGAACGCGATCGAGAATTTCGGCAGCATGGACGTGCTGTGCACCGACAAAACCGGCACCCTCACCGAGGGGGTCGTCCGGCTCGACGATGCGCTCGACCCCGAAGGCCGCTCCTCCTCGGCGGTCCTGCGCCAGGCCTATCTCAACGCCTTTTTCCAGACCGGGCTGAGCAATCCGCTCGATGCGGCCATTGTCGCCTATGCCCGGAAGGCCGGTCTGGACATCGGCGGCGAGCAAAAAGTGGACGAGATCCCCTACGACTTCGTGCGCAAACGCTTAAGCGTGGTCACGGCCAAGGGCCAAGGCGAACGCACGTTGATAAGCAAGGGCGCGCTGAAGAACATCCTGAGCGTTTGCAGCCACGTGCAGGCCGGAAAGGAAATCGACCCGCTGGACGATCGCAGGCGGGCCGGGATCGAACGGAGGTACAGCGACTGGAGCAGCAAAGGCTACCGCGTGCTGGGCGTAGCAACGAAACCGGCGGACGAACGCTCGGGGGCGTACGAGCATGAGGATGAAAATGGTCTCACCTTTACCGGCTTTCTGCTTTTCTTTGATCCGCCCAAAGCCGATGTGCGGAAGACCATCATCGACCTCGTGACCCGCGGCGTACAACTCAAGATCATTACCGGCGACAACGACAAGGTGGCCCGGCACGTCGCCGAGGCGGTGAACCTGCCGGCCGGCGACGTGCTGACCGGAAGCGATCTCAACGGCATGCGTGACGAGGCGCTCTGGCACGCCGCCGAACGCACGACCATTTTCGCCGAAGTGGATCCCAATCAGAAGGAGCGCATCATCCTGGCGCTGCGCAAGACCGGGCACGTGGTCGGCTATATGGGCGACGGCATCAACGACGCGCCGGCCTTGCACGCCGCCGACGTGGGCATCTCGGTGGACACGGCGGTGGACGTGGCCAAGGAGGCCGCCGACTTCGTGCTGCTCAAACAGGACCTGGGCATCCTGCGCGAGGGGGTCGACGAGGGGCGCAAGACCTTCGCCAACACGCTCAAGTACATCCTGACGACCATCAGCGCCAACTTCGGCAACATGTTCAGCATGGCCGGAGCCTCGCTGTTGCTGCCCTTTCTGCCGCTGCTGGCGCCGCAGATTTTGCTCAACAACTTCCTGTCCGACATTCCCGGTACCGCCATCGCCGGCGACAACGTCGACCCGGAATGGGTGGCGAAGCCGCGGCGCTGGAATACCGCCTTCATCCGCGACTACATGGTGCTCTTCGGCCTGGTCAGTTCGCTCTTCGATTTCCTGGCCTTCGCGATTTTGCTGTTTCTGTTCCGGGCCGGGCCGAGCGAGTTCCGCACCGGCTGGTTCATCGAGTCGCTGCTGACCGAGCTGGTCATCGCCCTCGTCGTGCGCACGCGCCACCTGTTTTTCCGCAGCCGTCCGGGCACGCTCCTGCTGGCAAGCACGCTGGCCATGGTCGGGCTCACGCTGATGCTGCCTTATCTGCCCTTCCACTCCCTGTTCGGCTTCGTGCCGCTGCCCGCACCGCTGCTGCTGGCCATGATCGGGCTGACGACGCTCTATGTGGCGGTCACGGAGGCAGCCAAGAAGTATTTCTATTCGCGATTGAAAAACACCGCCTGATGACGAGTCTGAAGCGAGTTCAAGAGCATGGAGAACAGCTACGGGCGAAAAAAATAATTCCCGCCAACGCTCTTGACATTTGAAATGACCCCGGTCATAATTAATAATAATTATTAATTACGAATAATTATCATGAAAGAAATTTCAATGGAACGCCAAAACGCAATGGCCAAGAAGCTGAAGGCGGCCGGTTTAAAATTGACCCCGCAGCGCCTGGCCATCGTCCGCGTCCTGGCGGCGAGCGCGGAGCATCCGAGCGTGGATGACCTATGCGCGCGGCTGCGAAAGGACTTCCCCGGGATCAGTCCGGCAACGGTGTACCGCAACGTCACGCTGATCAAGTCGCTGGGAGAGGTGTTTGAGATTGCCTTCGCCGGGAGCGGCAGCCGTTATGATGGCCGGAAACCCTATCCACACCCCCACATCGTCTGCCTCGAATGCGGCAGGATTATCGATCCTAAACTGAACAGCCTGCGCGACATGACCCGGGAGGTTACCGACGGGAGCGGTTTTGAGATCCTGACCTACCGCTTGGACTTCTTTGGGCGCTGCCCGGCCTGCTGCAAGTCGAAACCTGCCGTTTTAAAAAAAGCAAGATCCATTAAAAGGAGGAAAATATGAAAAAGAACCAAAAACTGACCACGCGCACCGGCGCCCCCGTCGTTGACAACCAGAACACCATGACCGCCGGGCCGCGCGGCCCGGTGCTGCTCCAGGACGTCTGGTACCTTGAGAAGCTCGCCCACTTCGACCGCGAGGTGATTCCCGAGCGGCGCATGCACGCCAAGGGATCCGGGGCCTTCGGCACCTTCACCGTCACCCACGACATCAGCCGTTACACCAAGGCCAATATATTCTCGACGGTGGGCAAAAAGACCGACCTGTTCGTCCGCTTCTCCACTGGGGCCGGCGAGCGCGGCGCCGCCGACGCCGAGCGCGATATCCGCGGCTTCGCCATGAAGTTCTACACCGAGGAGGGCAACTGGGACCTGGTAGGCAACAACACGCCGGTCTTCTTCATGCGCGACCCGCTGAAATTCCCCGACCTCAACCACGCCGTGAACAGGGACCCGCGCACCAACCTGCGCAGCGCCCTCAACAACTGGGACTTCTGGAGCTCGCTGCCCGAGGCGCTGCACCAGGTGACCATCGTCATGAGCGACCGCGGCATCCCCGCCTCCTACCGCTACATGCACGGCTTCGGCAGCCACACCTTCAGCTTCATCAACGCCAAGAACGAGCGCTGCTGGGTGAAATTCCACTTCAGGACCCAGCAGGGCATCAAGAACCTGAGCAATGAGGAGTCCCAGGCGCTCATCGGCATGGACCGGGAAAGCCACCAGCGCGATTTGTTCGAAAGCATCGAAAAAAAGGACTTCCCGCGCTGGACCTTGTATGTGCAGATCATGCCCGAGAAGGACGCGGCCACCTACAAGTTCCACCCCTTCGACCTCACCAAGGTCTGGCTTAAAAAGGATTATCCTTTGATCGAGGTCGGCGTCCTCGAGCTGAACCGCAACCCGGAAAACTATTTTGCCGACGTGGAGCAGGCGGCCTTCAACCCGGCCAATGTGGTTCCGGGCATCGGCTTTTCGCCCGACAAGATGCTCCAAGGCCGGCTCTTTTCCTACGGCGACGCCCAGCGCTACCGCCTCGGCGTCAACCACCAGCAGATCCCGGTTAACGCGCCGCGCTGTCCCTACCACAGCTTTCACCGCGACGGCTCCATGCGCGTCGACGGCAACTACGGCAGCACCCTGGGCTATGAGCCCAACAGCTTCGGCGAGTGGCGGCAGCAGCCCGAGTTCGCCGAGCCGCCGCTGGCCCTGGCCGGCGCCGCTGACCACTGGGATTTCCGCAAGGATGACGACGATTACTACACCCAGCCCGGCATGCTCTTCCGGCTGATGAGACCGGAAAAGCAGGCGCTGCTTTTCGCCAACACCGCCGCCGACATCGCCAATGCTTCACGCGAGATCAAAATCCGTCATATCGGCAACTGCCTGAAGGCTGATCCGGCGTATGGCGCTGGGGTGGCCAAGGCCATCGGCATCCCGCTTGGCGAGGTGGCCAAGAAATAGGTTGGCGGTCCGCGACGGACCGCGGTCCTTGCTGGTAATTTTGCACGTGCCGTGCTATATGGTTGGCATGCATTTCTGAAATATTCTGTAAATCCTTCATTTGCGAAAAATAAGGAAACAAAATGAAAGAAATGGTGAAGCACCAGATCCAGGCGCTGGTTGATCTTGAAACCAAAGGCTGGGACACGAAGAACCCCGACCTCTTCCTGTCGCTGATCCACCCCGACATGGCCTGGCCCTGGCCGCCGACGGCCGTTGCCCACGATCCCGTCGACTGGGTGTTCGTCCTCGGCCGCTTCGAGCGCGGGCGCTGGCGCCAGAACTGGCAGAATCTCTTCGACAGCCACGACCTGGTCCGAAACCGGCGCCGCACGGTGCGCATCGAGGTCTCGGCCGAGCTCGACGCCGCGTTTGCCGTGGTCGACATCGACACGCTGTGGCGCCACAAGGAGACCGGGGCGGACAACCACTGGCTGGGCCGCGTCTGCAAGATCTATACGAAGATGGCCAGCGGCGAATGGAAGATGATCTTCCAGACCGGAGCATTGGACTTCTCCAAGCTCTCCGGCTGACGTATAATAGTGCCAAACCCATTGTCGCGCCGATCGCACACGCAGGAGGTACAAATGGCGGTATGGCTTTCACGTAAGCGGCTGGCGGTCTTTTGCGGACTGTGCTCTTGGCTGGTGGCCAACATCGCCCTGGCCCAAGTGACGGAACCGGCTTCCTGGCCGATGCCCGGCAAGGGCCTCTGGATGTGGGTCGAAGCCAAGACCGACTTAAGCCCCGAGCAGGTCGACGCGGCGTTCAAAAAGGCGGTCGATGGCGGAATGGTCTTTCTCGATCCCGCATTCAGCGCGACCGTGTTTTTTGCCGGCAAGATCCGCCTGACCGAGGGCAAGGGCGCGGCCAGGCGAAAGTACGGGGACCAACCCACGAAAGCCGATGATATCCGGATCGAGGCCGAATGGCGCACCGGCTACCTGGGTCAATACCGCGGATCGTCCTACCGCTTCATCGCCCTGGATGCGGTGCGCAGCATGGACCTGCACTATTGGCCCGACCTGAAGGGGAGCTATTCCGATGTGCCCGGCGGCGAAAATTGGAATGTCAACCTGTACGCCGGAGCGCTGTATAACTTTTTTTTCAGGAGCGAGGATGCGGCCCGCACCTTCATCCATGCCGTCGCCTCCGCCCTCCGGCAGCGTGAATTGGGCATAAAATTTTCCCGGTTCGGGCTGATGTGGGAGAATGTTACTCCCGCCCAGGCGGCCGAGCTGGAGAGGCCGGGCGGCGCCGGCGTTTTGGTCACGATGGTGGCGATCAACGGACCGGCCGACCGGGCCGGCATCCGGCCGCTGGACGTGGTCCTGGAAATGGACGGCGCCCAGGTGACAAACGTCTCCCATTTTTCCCTGCTGCTGGATGGGAAGGCCCCGGGAGCAAAGGCTTCGCTGCTCATGCTGCGGCGCCTCAAGCCCCCGCCGGAAGAGAGCGAATGGAAATCCCTGACCATGGAGATCGAGGCCCGGTAGTCGCAGACCTGACGGCCCTTGCCGGTTCGCCGCCGCAGTGATAAACTACGACATGGCAAATCATTATTTCCCGCGGGGGCGGCGGTGATCGCCCTGATCGTTCTCGGGTCGGCGGCTGTGCTCGCCGCAGCCTATCTTGTCTACGGCCGTTTCCTGGCAAGCCGCCTGCAGCTGGACGACTCCAAGCCCACGCCGGCGGTGACGGTAAACGACGGCCAGGATTATGTTCCCGCCTCCGCCGGGCTTCTGCTCGGGCAGCATTTTTCGGCCATCTCCGCCGCCGGGCCGATCGTCGGGCCGGTTTTGGCCGGGATCTGGTTCGGCTGGCTGCCGGCGCTGATGTGGATCATCCTCGGCTCCATCTTCATCGGCGGCGTTCACGATTTTTCCAGCCTGATCGCCTCGGTGCGCCATGGCGGGGCATCGATCGGTGAGATCGTGCGCCGCAACCTTTCGCCGACCGCCTACCGGCTTTTCCTGGCTTTCGTCTGGCTGTGCCTGGTGTACGTCATCGCCGCTTTCACCGACATCACCGCCCAGACCTTCCGCGCCATGGGCGGCAGCGGCGAACCCTTCGGTGCCGGCGTGGCCGCCTCCTCGCTCTTCTATATCCTGGCGGCTATGGCCATGGGCATCCTCCTCTATCGCTGGCGCTGGAAAGTGGGCAAAGCGACCCTGGTTTTCCTGCCCCTGGTCATGCTGATTATCTGGCTGGGGCCGCACCTGCCGGCCTCTTGGCTCCATCTCATCGCCTCGGTCCCGGTCAAGGGCTGGGACGTCGTCCTCCTGGGCTACTGCTTCTTCGCCGCCATCATCCCGGTCTGGCTGCTGCTGCAGCCGCGCGGCTACCTGGGCGGCTGGTTGCTCTATCTGGTCATTGCCGCCGGGCTGGGCGGGGCCCTGTTCGGCCGCATCCCCTTGGCCTACCCGGCGCTCAACCTCCATGGCCTGGCCAGCGTGCTGAACGGCAAGCCGCTGCTGCCGCTGTTGTTCATCACCATTGCCTGCGGCGCCTGCTCGGGCTTCCACGGCATCGTCGCTTCCGGCACTACGTCCAAGCAGCTGGCGCGCGAACGCGACGCGCGGCCTGTCGGCTACGGTGCGATGCTGCTCGAGGCGCTGGTGGCGGTGCTGGCCCTGGCCACGGTCATGGCCCTGGCGCCGGGCTCGCCGGCGCTGAAAGAAGATCCCAACCTGATCTATGCCCGCGGCATCGCCCGCTACCTGGGGCTGGCCGGGATCGATCCCGCCCTTGCCCTATCGTTCGCGCTGCTGGCTTTTTCGACCTTCGTCTACGACACCCTCGACGTCTGCACGCGCCTGGCGCGCTACATCCTGCAGGAGTTCACCGGGTTGAAGGGGAGAGCCGGCGGCTGGCTGGCGACCGCCGCGACCCTGGTCCTGCCGCTGCTCTTCCTGCTCTCGACCAAGGAAAAGGGCTACCTGGTGGCCTGGCCGATCTTCGGCTCCAGCAACCAGCTGCTGGCGGCGCTGACCCTGCTGGCCCTGGCCGTGTGGCTGAAGCACAGCGGCCGCCGCATCGGCTTTGTCATTATCCCGCTGGCGGTCATGCTGGTCATGAGCATGTGGTCGCTGGTCCTGCTGGTGAAGCCATTCTTGTCGGGCAGCACGGGTTTCGACAACCTGCTGTCGGCTGTCTTGGGCCTGATATTGCTCGTGTTGAGCCTGTTCCTGCTGGCCGAAACGGCGCGCGTCCTGAACCGGCGGCGCGCGGAGCCCGTTGCTCGCGATCAGAAGCGATGAAATTTCGAACCAACCTGGCGAAGCGAAGTAAATCCTTTTGGGCCATAGCTGGCTTTGTCCTCATCGGCGGAGTCGGCATCCTTGACTTCTTGACGGGTTATGAGCTTGCATTTTCACTGTTTTATCTGATCCCCGTTTCCATCGTGGCCTGGTACGCCGGCCAGCGCCTCGGAATCGTGGCCGCGGTGCTGAGCGCCTTCGTATGGCTCGTGGCGGACGTGCTGGCGGGAAGTTTATATTCAAGTCCCTTCATTTACACGTGGAACACCTTCATCCGCTTCAGTTTTTTTGTCATCACCGTATTTCTCCTGGCCAATTTAAGAAAGGCGCTGGACAGTGAAAAGGAATTGGCCCGAACCGACTACCTGACCGGGGTGGTCAATTCACGTTTCTTCTATGATTTGGTGCAGATAGAAAACGACCGTCTGCAAAGGCACGAGCGCCCCTTTACCATTGCCTATATCGATCTGGACAACTTCAAATCCTTGAACGACCAATTCGGACATTCGGTGGGCGACCGGGTCCTCCACACCGTGGCGAATTCCGCCAAGAGGAGTTTGCGAAAAACCGACGTGGTGGCGCGGCTTGGCGGTGATGAATTCGTGTTGTTGCTGCCCGAAACCGACGAAAAATCGGCCCGCGTGGTGCTGGCCAAGATTCACACCTGCCTGTTGAAGGAAATGCGGCAGAGCCATTGGCCGATCACGTTCAGCATCGGCGTGTTGACCTGCCATGCCGCCCCACCGACTCCCGATTACTTGGTGCGCATGGCCGATGAACTGATGTATACGGTAAAGCATGAAGGCAAGGATGCGATCCGCTACTCCGTTTATACGGGCTAGCGCCAACGTGCATCCGGCTTCCCCCAAAGCCCCCTCAGGAGGAACATGAACAGCGATCTGACAAGAGAATCACATGCATCATTGGCCAGGCCGCGCTGCAAGTATTCCATGGCGGCAAAATTATTTTTCCTGTCCATGGACCTGATCGCCGGGAAACGAACGACCCTGGCCAAGGCCAAGCTCATCGAAATGCTGGCCAGCGTGCCCTATCGCGCCTGGGAATTCCGCCTCTATGCGCGACTGACAAGTTGTTATCGCGATCAAGACGCTGTCAAAAAAGCACGCGAAATTATTGTCTGGAGCCGCGCCGCCCAGGATAACGAATATTGGCACCTGCGGGTGCTCCATGAAAAGATGAAGGAGGAGCGCTGCCGCGACCCCTGGTATTTGTCAGCCCCCTTCGTTTTCTTCAGCATCGGCTTCTACACCATGTTTTCGCGGCTGCTGGCCCGGGTCAGCCTGCGCCGGGCATTTCTTTTCAACGCCGAGTTCGAGGACCATGCCGAGCACGTTTACGCGCGCTTCGTCGAGGAGCACCCCGAATGGGAACAACAGCCGCTGCGCAACGGCCTGGTCAAGGAATACGCTGACCTGGCGAACTGGGCCGACGTCTTCAGGCGCATCGGGCTCGATGAGCGCGAGCACATGAATCGCAGCTTCGTTTTCGGCGGCCAACCCCAGCGCGTCGCCGGATAAAGCCGGGACAACGCCCGGCCGCTGCCGCGCCGGAAAACCCTCCGCCGCCTCGGCAGAGGGGAAATTTACAAACGGCCGGAGTTGTGATATCGTGATAGCGGCCGGCAGGGTTCGGCCCGGACGGAGTCATGAACATCTATCTGAAAAAACTCGAACTGCACGGCTTCAAATCATTTCCCGAGAAGACTATCGTTCAATTCCACCGCGGCATCACGGCGGTGATCGGCCCCAACGGCTGCGGCAAGAGCAACCTGGTCGACGCCCTGCTCTGGGTCCTGGGCGAGCAGCGCATCAAGAACCTGCGCGGCGAGAACAACGAGGACCTGATCTTCACGGGCAGCGCCTCGAAAAAGCCCCTGGGCATGACCGAGGTCGGGGCCTATTTCGCCAACCATGACAGCGAAACCTACATCGCCCGGCGCTTCTTCCGCAGCGGCGAGGGCAAATACATCCTGAACGAAAAATTCTGCCGCAACAAGGACGTCCAGGACACGCTGTTCGACCTGGGCATCGGCGAGCGCAACTACTTCATCTTCGAACAGGGCAGCGTCGAGAAGATGATCAACCTCAAGCCCAGCGAACGGCGCATCCTGATCGAAGAGGCGGCGGGCATCGCCCAGTACCTGGAGAGGAAAAAGGAGACCGCCGGCAAGCTGATCATCGCCCAGCAGAACCTCGACAGCCTGGAGCTGGTGCTGCAGGAAAAGAGCAACCGCCTGCGCGAGCTGAAGAACCAGGTCCATTTCGCCCGCCGCTACCGCGAGATCAAGAATTCGCGCAACGACCTGCTCAAGGCTCTGCTGCAGAAGAAATACCAGGCGTTCAGAGGCGATTTCGACCTGCAGGGCGGCAAGATTGTCGAGTTCATGAACGGCGAGTCGGCGCTGGTCAAGGAGATCGGCGATTTTGACCATGGGCTGCTCGAGCTCGAGGGCAAGCGCTGGAACCTGGACCAGAGCCTGAAGAGCAACCAGCAGTTCATCTTCGACCACAACAACAAGCTCCTGGAAGGCAGCAAAGAGGTCGAAAAGACCCAGCAGCGCCAGGAATTCATCAAGCAGAAGATGGCGGAACTGGAACAATTCATCGCCGAAAGCGAAGCCGAGATCAAGGAGATCGAAAAACAGGAAAAGGCCCTCGCCGCCGAGCTCGACGGCTTCGACCGTGAGCTGGCCGGGCAGTCGGGCTCCGACCGCGAGCTGGCCCAGGCCCTGGAAACGATCAGGAAAGCCAGCGCCGCCCGCAACATCGAGGACGGCCACCTGAAAAAGGCGATGTTCAACCTGCAGGTGGAGATCTCGCGCAACCG
>JAPKZL010000062.1 GCA_026393795.1 Candidatus Aminicenantes bacterium
CCCGCAACATCATCATTGCCTCCGATGGCGTTTTTTCCATGGACGGCGACATCGCCGACCTGAAGTGCATCAGTGAACTGGCCAACACCTCCGACGCCCTGGTCATGGTCGACGACTCCCACGCCACCGGTTTTTTAGGCAAAACCGGCCGTGGTGCCATTGAATACAACGACGTGCTCGGCAAGGTTGACATCATCACCTCTACTTTGGGCAAGGCCATGGGCGGAGCTTCCGGCGGATTCACCAGCGGCCACCGGGAAATGATCGAGATCCTGCGCCAGAAATCGCGTCCCTACCTGTTTTCCAACACCTTGGCCCCGGCCATCGCCGCAGCCGGCATCGCCGCTTTCGACCTGCTGGAAAAGAGCGACGGCCTGCGCCGGCAGCTGATGGAAAACACCCAGACCTTCCGGCGCGAAATGGGGCGGCTCGGCTTCGACATCAACGAGGGCGAGCACCCCATCGTGCCGATCCTTTTCCGCAAGTTCGCCAACGACGCCCAGCTGTCGCAGTTGATGGCCCGCGACCTGTACGCCGAGGGGATTTACGTGGTCGGTTTCTTTTTCCCGGTCGTGCCGCGCGGCCAGTCGCGCATCCGGGTGCAGATCTCCGCCGCCCACACCAGGGAGCACATCGAGAAAGCCATCGCCGCCTTTGCCAAGGTGGGCCGCCAGCTGGGCGTCATCTAATGCCCGTCCCGTCTCAGCGGGACACAAGGTCATCTGAGTCTTGTCCCGTTCAACGGGACTGCAGCCGGTTTATCAATCGCGGCAATTATGTTATAATATACGAAAACAAGTGGGATAAAGAAGAAAAATGAATAAAATAAAAGCCAAAGCGCCGAAAGGCATCCTGTTCTGGATCATCGCCCTCTTCATTCTCATCTTGTTGTGGAACATGATGAGCACCGTTTCCAGCAGCAAATCCAAGAAGCTCACTTTTTCCGAATTCATGGACAAGGTCGAAAACGACCAGATATCGAGCGCCCTGATCACCGGCAACGCCATCAGCGGCGATATGAACCAGGAAGAGGGGACCGACTTCACCCGCTACGAGTCGAACATACCCCAGGACTACCCCGACCTGATCAACAAGCTGCGCCAGCACAAGGTTAACATCGAAGTGGAGAAGCTGAACAAGAACGAATGGCTGGGCATCATCCTCTCCCTGGCGCCTTTCCTGATCATCATCGTTTTCTGGGTGATGATCATGCGCCAGCAGGGAGGAAACAAGGCGTTCACCTTCGGCAAAAGCAAGGCGCGCATGTTCTCCGGCGACCGCAACAAGACCACGTTCAAAGACGTAGCCGGAGTCGAGGAGGCCAAGGAAGAGCTGGAGGAGATCATCGAATTCCTCAAGGAACCGAAAAAATTCCAGCGCCTGGGCGGGAAGATCCCCAAGGGCGTGCTGCTGATCGGACCTCCGGGCACCGGCAAGACCCTCCTGGCCAAGGCTATCGCCGGCGAGGCCAACGTTCCCTTCTTCTCCATTTCCGGCTCGGATTTCGTCGAACTGTTCGTCGGCGTCGGCGCCTCGCGCGTGCGCGACCTGTTCGACGAAGGCAAGAAGCACGCCCCCTGCATGATCTTCATCGACGAGATCGACGCCGTCGGCCGGCAGCGCGGCACCGGGCTGGGCGGCGGCCACGACGAGCGTGAACAGACCCTCAACCAGCTGCTGGTGGAAATGGACGGCTTCGACGCCAACGAAGGGGTGATCATCATCGCCGCCACCAACCGCCCCGACATCCTCGATTCGGCCCTGCTGCGCCCGGGCCGCTTCGACCGGCGCATCGTGGTCTCCACCCCCGATGTCAAGGGCCGCGAGGAGATTCTCAAGGTGCACACCCGCAGCACGCCCATGAACAAGGATGTGGACTTGCAGGTCCTGGCCCGCTCCACCCCGGGCTTCACCGGCGCCGATATCGCCAACATGGTCAACGAGGCGGCCCTCTACGCCTCGCGCAACGGCAAGAAAAACATCGACATGGAAGACTTCGAATACGCCAAGGACAAGGTCCTGATGGGCAGCGAACGGAAAAGCATGATTATCTCCGAGGAGGAAAAAAAGATCACCGCCTACCACGAGGCCGGCCATGCCTTGATCGCGGCCGTGGAAAAGGAGGCCGACCCCCTGCACAAGGTCTCGATCATCCCCCGCGGCATGGCCCTGGGCCAGACCCAGCAGCTGTCGCAAGGAGGACATGATCTTCCTCGGCCGCGACCTGATGTCCCACAACGAGTATTCCGAGGAGACCTCGCAGCTGATCGACATCGAAATCAAAAAAATCATCGGCGAGGCGTACGGCCATTCCAAGAAAATCATCCTGGAAAACCGCGAGAAGCTCGAGCACATCGCCCTGCAGCTGCTGGAAAAGGAATCGCTGACCTCCGACGACATCGCCGCCATTCTCGGCACCCAGAAGAATGGCGACCCGGTGCAGGCGAAAAAGAGAAAAAGCAAGGGCGAGGGCAAGGCGCAGCCCCTGGAATAGATGGTCATTGAAAACATCCTCAACGCCTTCGCCAGATTCAATCTCAAGGACATCCCGGACGTTTTTTTCCTCTTCCTGCTGATCTACACCCTGCTGCTGCTGATCAAGGGCACCAAGTCCTACCAGATGGCGCTGGGCCTGATGCTGATCGGTTGCTGCGCGCTGCTCGCCGAGCTGCTCAAGCTGACCGCCTTCGCGTTCCTGTTGAACAAATTCCTCACCTACCTGATCTTCGCCATCATCATCCTGTTCCAGGGGGAATTGCGCAAGATCCTGGCCGCCATCGGCAGCAAGCTCAAGACCAGGTTCATCACCACCGACATCTCTCTCGTCCGCGACGAGATCGTCAATGCCGTCATGGCCCTGTCGCTGGGGAAAATCGGGGCCCTGATCGCCATTGAAAGGGAAATCAAGCTGAAATCCTACATCGACAAGCACATCAGGCTCGATGCCCTGGTTTCCAAGGACATGCTGCTGACCATTTTTTCGCCCAACACCCCCCTGCACGACGGGGCGGTCATCATCTCCGAGGGCCGCATCGCCGCCGCCAACTGCTTCTTCCCCTATCCGCCACTGCTGGAGCTGACTCCGGCCGGCGGCAGGCACCTGGCGGCCATCGGCATCAGCCAGGAAAGCGACTGCATTACCATCGTCGTTTCGGAACAGACCGGAAAAATATCCCTGGCCGCCAAGGGCGAGCTGATTCGCGGCCTGGATCGCGAAGGCCTGAAAAACAGGCTGAAATTCTTCAAGATCTAACATGCCGGAAAAATTGAAAAATCTCTTCCTGAACAACTGGGGCCTGAAGGTCAGCGCCCTGCTCCTGGCCATTGTGGTCTGGGCGATGATCAGCGGCCGGGAGAAGACCTACTCGGAAAAAACGCTGAAGGTGCCCATCGAGATCGCCAATCTGTCGCCCAACCTGGAAGTGGTCAACCTGCAGCCGGAGGATGTCCGCCTGTCGTTGCGCGGGGCGGCCAATCTCCTGTCCACATTGCGCCCCGAGAACCTGGCCATCAAGATCGACCTGAAAAACATCGGCGAAAGCAGCAGGCTGAACTACTTCGCCGAGGACTACCTCGAGGTTCCCCAGGGAATCCAGATCATCTCCATCCACCCCAAGATGATCGCGGTGGTCGTCGAGGAGTTCGACACCAAGGAGCTGCCGGTCAAGGTCCGTTTCCGCGGCCAGTTGAAGGAGTCGCTGAAACTGAAGGAAGTCAGGGCCGTGCCCGATCGGGTCACGATCATCGGCTACAAATCGCAGCTCAACGGCATCAATGTGGTGCTGACCGAGGAAATCAACCTCGACGAGATCGAGGCCAGCCAGAAACGCACGGTCGCCCTGAAGCAGACCCGGAACATATTGAAATTCCGCGACCGCCGCGACGTGGACGTGGAGCTCACGATCGAGGGCCCGGCGGCGGGCAAAAAATGATGGGCGGTTTTTTCGGCACCGACGGCATCCGCGCCAGGGCCGGCGAATTTCCCTTGGACGAGGCCACCCTGATCAAACTCGGCCAGGTCATCGGATCGCTGACCACCACGGCCGGGTCGAAGGCCGGCCAAATGGCGCGGATCGTCATCGGCCGCGATACCCGCGAATCGGGGCCCGCGATCGAAAAGCACCTGGCCGGCGGCTTGGCCCGTAAAGCCGCGATTTTTTCCGCCGGCGTCATTCCGACCCCCGGCCTGGCTTACCTGACCCGCACACAACGATTCGACTTCGGCATCATGATTTCCGCCTCCCACAATCCATTCAGCGACAACGGCATCAAAATATTCGATGGCCGCGGCGAGAAAATCTCCGCCAGGTTCGAAAGTAAAATCTCCGCCCGGCTGAGCGCCGGGAGCAAGGCAGCCCCGGGCCAGGCGGCGATCGCAGGCATCGCCGAGCACTCCGCTTACATCGACTTTCTCCTGGCCAACGGCCGCGATTTGAAGCCGGGCGACACCCGGATCGCCATCGACTGCGCCAACGGGGCCGCCGGTTCGGTCGCCCCCGCCTTGTTCCGGCGCCTGGGCATGAAGACGCTGCTCAGCCATCACCGCGCCAATGGCCGCAACATCAATGACGGCTGCGGCTCGACCAGCCCGCAGGCGCTGCAGCGCTTCGTTCGCGACAACAAGGCCGGCCTGGGCATGGCCTTTGACGGCGACGCCGACCGGGTGATCTTCGTTGCCAGCGATGGGGAAATCCTGACCGGCGACCACACCCTCTTCCTTCTGGCCGCATACCTGCGCCGCCGGGAGCCGCGCTTCAACGGCGTGGTGGTGGGCACGGTCATGGCCAACCTCGGGCTCGAAAAAGCGCTGGCCTGTGCAGGCATTCGGTTTCTGCGCACCGACGTCGGCGACAGCCGCGTCTACCGGCAAATGAAAAAAGCCGGGGCAATCCTGGGCGGCGAGCCGTCGGGGCACATCATCCTGCGGCATCGGCAGACCACCGGCGACGGGCTGCTGGCCGCGCTTTTTTTCATGAAAGCCCTCGATTTTTTCGGCTGGAGCGCCGGCGACGTCTGCCGCCGGCTGCGCGTGTTCCCCCAGCGGACCGTGAACATTCCCATCCGGCGAAAAAAGAACCTCGCCCGCTGGCAGGCGCTGGCCCGGGCCGAAAAGGAATTCGTCGGCACGTACGGGCGCCAGGCGCGGCTGCTGATCCGCTACTCCGGTACCGAACCCCTGGTCCGGGTCATGATGGAGGCCCGCGATGCGGGCGTCATCGAAAATAGATTGCCTCATTTCACGGACTTAATCCAGAACGAAATCGGAGCGTAACATGAAACTGAGCGTCAATATCGATCACATCGCCACCATCCGCCAGGCGCGGATGACCAACGAGCCCGACCCGGTCTACGCCGCCATGATGGCCGAACTGGGCGGGGCCGACGGCATCACCGTCCATTTGCGCCAGGACCGCCGCCACATCCAGGAGCGGGACGTCGAGATCCTGCGCCGGGTGATCAAGAGCCGGCTGAACATGGAAATGGCCGTCTCCATGGACATGGTCAAGATCGCCCTGAAGTACAAGCCCGACATGTGCACCCTGGTCCCGGAAAGCAAGGACGAGATCACCACCAGCGGCGGCCTCGACGTGGTCATGTTCAACGAAAAAATCCAGGAGGTCGCCGGCAACCTGCTGGCGGCAGGGATCAGCGTTTCGCTGTTCATCGACCCCGGCATCGACAACATCAAGGCCTGCCACCGCCTGGGCATCCGCTTTATCGAGCTGAACACCGGCGAGTACGCCAAGCACAGCAACAACAGTTTCGCCGCCCTGGAGCTGGAAAAAATAAAAAAATCGGCGATCTACGCCAAGAAGCTGAATTTCACCCTGCTGGCCGGCCACGGGCTGACCTACCAGAACATCAGGCCCATCGCGGCCATCGCCGAGATCGAGGAGTTGAACATCGGCCATTCCATTATCGCCAACGCCGCCTTCGTGGGCCTCAAGGAAGCCGTGGCCAGGATGAAGGAACTGCTCAGTTGAAGAGAAATTTCTTAAAAGCCGCTCTCTTTCTGTTCATCGTTTTCTTGTTCGCGCTCGTTTTCTCCAGCCTGACATTCAAACCGGAAGCCAATGACCTTCCTTTGCCCGCGTTTTACAAAAAAGGCGCCTTCCACATGCATTCGACGTTTTCCGACGGCCGCGGCACCGTGGCCGAGATCGCCCGTGCCGCCCGGCGCGCCCGGTTGGATTTCGTCATTCTCACCGACCACGGCCGGCCGAACCTGAGGGCATCGGCCGCGACCGGTTGGAACGACGGCGTCCTGCTCATCGGCGCTTCCGAATTTTCTCTCAACGAAGGCCACCTGGCCGCGGCCGGCTACCGGGTTCCCGGCTATGTTTTTCCCCCCGAAGCCCGGGAAGCGATCGCCGAAGTCAACCGCGACAACGGCGTCACCTTCATCTCCCATCCCTTCGACCGCAAGATCCCCTGGAGCGATTGGCAGGTGCGGGATTTCTCCGGCATCGAAATCCTGAGCCTGTACCAGATGGCCAAAAAGAATCTCCTGCGCGGGCTGACCCTTTTCCCGCTGCAGTATGTTTTCAATCCCGACTACGCCTTGACCGCGCTGCTTTCCTATCCGCGCCGGGAGATGGAAACCTGGGACCGCCTCAACCGCCAGGGGAGATACTTCGGGATCTATGCCCTTGACTCCCACGCCAAACTTCCGCTCAGCACAAGGAGAAGCCTCCACTTCCCCTCCTACGGGGCGACCTTCCGGATCCTGAATGTCTATGTGAAGGTGGAGCGCGGGCTGGACGCAGACGCGGACGCGAACCGCGCCGCTGCCGCGGTCATCGCCGCCATGCGCCGCGGCGATTTTTTCAGCGTCATCGAATCGCTGGCCCCGGCCAACGGCTTTGACTGCTATTACCTGCAGAAGGACGGAGGCCGCGTCGACATGGGTGGCGACGCGCCGGCAGCGGGCGGCAATTTGATGATGGCGCTGCCATTCCAGTTCGCCACCGACATCGTGGTCAAAAAGGACGGCGCGCTTTTCACCGTTGTTCGCGCCAACACCCGACCCGAGTTGTCCGTGCCGATCGACCGCGGCGGCGTTTACCGCGCCGAGATCTCGCTCGCTTCAGGCCGCTTCAAAGAGCTTCCCTGGATCATGACCAACCCGATCTTCATCGCCCGGAAGGCACCCATACGAGCAGCGCCCGAAAACGTCGTCGCCGTATTCGCAACCGAGGGCGAAAACTATTTCAGTGTCGAGAAAAACGGCCGTTCCGGCGCCGTCCTGCATTGGGATGCGCTGCAGTTCCGCATCGGCAGCGGCCCGGGCGAAGCCGCGTACCAGCATTCGTTCCTGGCCGATGGCGAATGGCGGCGGATCGCCATCCCCTTCTCCAGCTTCCATTGCCTGTACGGCCAGCCGGCCGTCCCGGCCCCGGTTGACATCGATTCTTTCTTTTTCCTGATCGACGGCAACAACGCCTATTCCGGCGCCCAAGGTGAAATCTTCCTGCGCAGGATCGGTCTCTACTGAATGCCGAACTGAATTTATATAAGAAGCGGGCCATACCACCATCGAACCTCTCCTCTATTGTCCGCAGCGGGACAATCACGCTGATAAATTCAATGGGCACAGACATTCTTTTCTCCTTAATATTTATCCATATGACTATTCTAACCTTCTTGCCCTGTCATTTGAGGAGAGGGCAGAATTAAGGCAAAGGTGAAAGACAATAGTAAATAGTTGGAAGAAGCAACTTTTTATTGTCTTTTTCTTCACTACCACAATTACTACCCATAACACCAATAAAACAAAAATATTTTCTCCCCTGTCCCCAGTTGATAGGGAGAGGCATTTATAATATTGACAGATGCTTATAAAATTAAAATGAAAAAAACAAATAAAAAATCAAAAAAACCTGTCAATATTGAGAGTTCCGCGCCCAATAAAGCAAGGCCGTTCCCGATCACCCGCGCCAGGGCTCTGCGTCGATTGGGGAAACGGAAAGGGCTCATAAGCGGCGCCGTTCGCTCACCACTGCTGACGTGGATCTGCAAGCACCTGAACTTCGACCGCGAACTGGCCGCAACCTTCGTCGCCCTTTTCGCCGAGGCTATCGACCACAACGGTCTGGCAGACTTGGAAACGGTCGCCGAAAGGCACTGTCTGAAAGGCGAGGCCCGGCTACCGTTCACCGCTTCCGTGGAGAGGCTCCGGCAGTCGGGCCTGGTGGTGGTAAACCGAGGGAAAGCATCGCGCTCAATTCTCATGGACTCCATGGTGGAACTGGACGCAATCGTCTTCGTGGAAATACTCCATGGCAAAGACAGCGACTCCCGCGTTGATTTCGACGACCCCCTGGCGGTCATCGGCGAAGCGGATGAGCTGCTGCACCTTTCGCATGATCGTGAGATCTCCCGGCAGATGCTCTTTTCCAGTCTCTCCCGCCTGGCCGCCAAGAGCGCCGGACGCAATCCGCTCGGGGCCTGGCTAAAAGGGTTGCCTGCAATCGAGATGGCACTCTTTTTCATGGCCGCTTCAATGGCGGCTGTCACGCGCAGGGCGTACGACCTGGATGACTTCTTCAGCGACTGCCAGCTGCCTATGGGCGAAAAGGGACACCTACTGCGCCTCATCAACGACGGCCAGACGTTGGTTGCCAAGCGTTACCTTGTAGAGTTCAAAAATAACGATATGTCCGATTGCCTGGCCTTCAAGCTGGGGCCGGGATCAATCGAGAAGTTGTACCCACGACTGCGCAATGTCGGCAGAGATGATGATGCCGGGGGCGGAGAGGTAGTTAGGCTCAAGCCCTGTCCGGAAAAGCCCACTATGCTCTTCTTACCCGCAGGGATGGCAAAAGAGTTGACCGTCCTGGAGCGCGCCTGCACCCCTGCTAGTTTCCGCCGCTTCACGAGCGGCCTCAGGAAGGCTGGGCTGCCCCAGGGGCTGACCATCCTGCTGCACGGCGCCCCGGGCACGGGCAAGACCATCGCCGCCTTGAACCTGGCCTGTGCTGCTGGCCGCCCCATCCTACAGGTCGACATGAGCCAGCTGCGCGACAAGTACGTGGGCGAGAGCGAAAAGAATGTGCGCATTGTGTTCGACCGCTGGCGCGAGTGCAGCAAGGGCGACGCCCCGGCACCGTTGCTGCTGCTTAACGAGGCCGATGCAATGGTCGGACGCCGCGTCGCGGTGGGCCACAGCGTTGACCAGATGCACAACATAATGCAGAATGTCCTGCTTGAGGAGATGGAGCATTTCGAGGGCATCCTGGTAGCCACCACCAACCTTATCGACAACATCGACAGCGCTTTTGACCGTCGATTCTTGTACAAGCTGCGCTTCGATCTGCCCGGGAAGGTGGAGCGCCGACGCATCTGGCAAAGCCGCATGCCAAAGCTAGAGATGGAATGGGCAGCGCGCCTGGCCGCCTACCCTCTGAGTGGCGCCCAGATCGAGAACGTCGCGCGCCGCGCCCTGCTCGACGGACTGCTAAAGAAGCGCATCGAGCTGACGGATCTGGAAGCAATGGCCATTGCCGAGGGCTCCTTCCGCGAAGGCAAGGTATGTGTCATGGGATTCGCGCCCAAGCATGCCAAGGATTAAAATAAAGAATAGATACTAGTAACGCGTGACGATTCGATAGCAAACCCACTAAATAGATATTTCAATATGCTTGTAATAAAAACTTCACGATTGCCGATGCCTGTCTTAAGAGATAAGTTTTGTTAATTCTTTCACAATCCAAATCATGCCTTCGGTATCTTGCCCGCAGTATTCAACAAGGTGATTGCGCACTTTTTGCCTTTCTTCTTCAGTGGCATCGCCAAAAGTGACACGCGCATATTCCCTGGAAGCGGTTCTGCCATCGGCAATTTCCATGCCTTCGTAACCTTTTCCTGTGAGGGCGGGAAGGACCGACTTGAGTGAGGCGCTGCCATCCTGCTCAGGATGGTAATAGTAGAAGCTTTTAAAGGGAGCCAACAGGTCAATGATGCGTTGTTTTATTCGCGCCACCCATTCACTGTACTGGGGGTACGACTCGGCACATCCGTCCAGACAACCGGTTTCGAAACCAGCGTTATAGGCAATAATGGAACCGCCGTTACCCAACAGCGACTTGAGTTCTTTTAGTATTTCCGGCCGGGGATCGGTTTTCCCCTCTGCCAGAAAGGAATGGTGCTCCTGTTTAGCGCCCTCTTTTTGAATGATGTGCAGCGAAAATTGAAAGGGAATATTTTGATATGGCCGTGTTCCATCATAAAAAGGAATTGCCGGAGCGACGGTTTCGAAATCCAAAAAGTATAATGGGTATTGGAGGGTAGATAGAAAATTCGCAATGCCCTTTTTATCTATATG
>JAPKZL010000063.1 GCA_026393795.1 Candidatus Aminicenantes bacterium
CAGGGCTGGAAGAACGTCTCGGGTTGGGCCAGAACGGCCAGGCCGATCAGAATCAGCGGCAGAGCTCCAAGCCAGCGCGAGGGCAGCTTGAGGAACTTGTCCCACCTCGGGGTGGCTTTGCCGAGGAGCTTTTGCAGCAACACCCAGCCGTAGAGCGGAACCAGCAGCAGCACCAGGTTGAGCAGCAAGGCGACGAGCAGTCCGCCGTTCGAGACCGCGCCCAGTCGGGAATAATTGACCCAGGAATTGCTGCTGGCGCCGATCTTGGTCAGGGCGGAAAAAGCCTGGATGATCTGGGCCAGGCCGATCAGCCCCAGGGCCAGGAAGGCGAAGGCGACGAACATGCGCACCGTATTTTTCAGGCCGACGAAAACGGCGTCCATGATCTGCGGCTGCGCCGCCAGCAGGTACAGCGCCAGGCCCAAAAACAGGAAGAGCATGAAGAGCGGGTTGACGAGGATAGTGAAGGAAAAATAATCCAGGCGTCCGCCCGGGGCGAATACCAGGTCCAGCTGCTGGAAGAGCCAGTGCACGAACAGCAGCAACGCCGGGATGAACGGCAGCCATTTGTTTTTTTCGGCCGTGATGGCCCGGTTTTTCAACAGCGGCGCCAGCATAAAATAGCCACCGAGCAGGGTGGCCACATAGGCCAGGAAATAGGATATCGTGCTGACCCGGAACGGTTCGCTGAATTCACGGAAGAAATTCACCCACAAGCCGATGAACGCGACCAGCCAGACAGCCAGGTAGAGTTTCACGTAATCGGCGCGTTTGTTCAAATAAACACTCATTTGTCCCTCCTATTTAACTCCCGTTAATTATAGATAAAACGGTTTTTTTTGTCAAAAGATAACGAGAACAACTGACCTAATTGGGAAATTTAAAAACTCATCCCCTACCCCCCTTCGGTGGCAGACAACACCGATCATCCGCCTATCCTGGTTGCTCTCACTATGATTTTAACCTGTTCTCAAAGTGGTTAAAATCATTTAGTGAGACAATACCAACACTAGATAGGTTTTGTAACCCTTTGGGTTCCAAAAAACCTATAGTGTTGGTACGGATTTGATCGGTTTGTGCTGCCCTTCTCTTCAAAAGAGAAGGGGACTTAACAAACATTCAATTAGCACTAATTGATCTGCGTAGGTTTTGAATTTTTACTTCGTTACTCCCCTCTCTTTCAAAAAGAGAGGGGGGAAGGGGGTGAGTAATTTTATGCGTGGCCGTCGAGCTGGGGAAACCTCCGGCACAGCCAGCGGTCGCCCAGGGTAAAGACGGTGAAGGTGATGGCGTAGGCGCCGATGACGTCGATGGTGTAGTGCAGGTGCGAAAAGAAGACGACCAGCAGGCAAAAAATCTGCAGGAACATGAATACACGCGACTCGCGCTTGCCGAGCCGGCGCGAATACAAATAAAGCAGGAAGGTGGTGGCGACATGGCCGGAAAAAAACATGTCCTTGGTCAGGAATACCCCGGCCGTGTCACGGACCAGGGCTTTGTAGGGATTGACCAGCTGCCACCATGCCGGCCACAAGTCGAACGGCCGCAGGGCGTTGATATCGGGGCGGTTCGTCGGGCCGAGACCGGTCAGGGGGATCATCAGGCCGCGGGTCAGGGAGATGACGCCGTCGATGATGATGAAGCGGGCAAAGAGCCTGCGGTCGCGATAGAGCAGATAGAAGGCCGGGGGGAAATAGCAGGCGATCCAGAAATAATAGTTCCAGCGGGCTACCCAGGACAGGCGCGGCACCACGGCCAGCACCAGGTCGGGAAGGTGCGGCGCCGGCCGCAATTCGTTAAACAGCACCGGGATCAGCATCAGGCTGTGGCACAAATAGCGGAACAGGACGGCGGCCGCCAGGTAGCCGAAAAAAACCCGCCAGGGATATTCCGCCTGCCCCGGCCGCGGAGAAGCGGCGGCACGGGACGGAGAGAAAACGGAAACGTTCGCGGTTTTCACCGCCTATCTTTTGGTGGCGGTCCAGACCCCCTGGGCGCCGTCGGCCAGCATGAAGGTGCCGCTCATGGTCGTCTTGCTGTCGAATTGGCCGACATACTGTTCGGTCATCCAGTCGTCCTGGAACACGACCTCCTTCTTGTTCACGACCGTGTACTGGCCCTGGGTCGTCTTGCCGTTTTCGTTGCGGACATAGACGCCCATCGCCTTGTCGCGCTCGTCCCAGGCGGTGAATGTCCAGACGCTGTCGAAATCGGTATAACCCTCGGTCGTATAGTCGTTATGGAAATCCCAGACCCCGGTGATGTCGTATTTGATCTTGGAAACCAGGTAGACAAGCAGGAAAATGCCGGCGGCCACGGCGGCGATGCCGAGGACGATGGGCAGGACGTTTCTCGAGCTGATCTGGATGCCGGTTTGCAGCTCCTTTTCATAATAATTCGGGGACGTCTCGGAGCTCCCCGCGCTTTCATCGTTCTGGCTGAGCGCTTGCCCGGCCGGCATGGGCTGCGAATGGATCGGCAACAGGAACAGGAAGGTCAGGGTCACACACACGGCGATCATTTTTTTATGGCTTTTGATCATGACTGCAAGCCTCCTCGCTCACGGTCACTTATAGTATTTTTTCCCCCAAAAGTCAATGGCTCCCGTTAAAGAGGTCCTGCCAAGCCGGCCCGATAAATAAAACATGAAAACAGTTGACAAACAACCTAATTAATACTATAATGGTTATGTTAGTGAACGCTAACTAACAGGAGGCGCTCCGTGGAACGCTTGAACGACCGGCAGAAACAAATCACCGCGGCCGCCCTGGGCATCATCAGCGAACGCGGCCTGGAAGCGCTGACCATGAAGGCCATCGCCCAGAGGGTGGGCTTCAGCGACGCCGCCGTGTACCGCCATTTTCGGGACAAGTCCGGCATGCTGAGCGCCATGGTGGACGGCTTCGCCGCTGATTCCCTCCACGCCCTGGAGCGCATCGGCCGCGGCGGCGGTTCCGGACTGGAAACAATCAGGGGCTTTTTTCTCGACCGCTGCCGGGCTTTTGCCGTTGACCGGGCCCTGGCCATTGTCCTGTTCGCCGAGGATCTTTTCAAGAGCGACCCGGTTCTGGCGGCCAGGATCCACGGCGTCATGCGCGATCATCGCCGCCTGCTGCTGCGAGCGATTCGCCTGGGACAGCGCCAGGGCCTGCTGGCACCCCTCCCCGCCGCGCATCTTTTCACCGTCATCATGGGTTCGCTGCGCCTGCTGGTTTTGCAATGGCTGGTCGGCGGCTGCGGATTAGACCTGCCCCGAGCCGGGGAAAAACTGTGGCGTTCGCTGGCAACGCTGCTGGCCATAAAACCAAGGAGATCGTCATGAAAAGAAAAATCATTCGCATCGACCACGAAACCTGCAACGGCTGCGGTCTCTGCCTGCCCAACTGCCCCGAGGGGGCGCTGCAGCTCATCGACAACAAGGCCAGGCTGGTATCCGACCTGTTCTGCGACGGCCTGGGGGCCTGCATCGGCACGTGCCCGCTGGGGGCCATTTACGTCGAGGAACGGGAGGCGGAGCCGTACGACGAGCAAAAGGTCATGGCCAACATCGTTCCCCAGGGCGAAAACGTCATTCGCGCCCACCTGGCCCACCTGGCCGCCCACAACGAGCAGAACTACCTGGAGCAGGCGCAACAGTTCCTGCGCGCCAGGGGCCTCCCCCTGCCCGCTGCGGACGAAGCAGCGGCGCCGTTCCAGGGCTGCCCAGGCTCACGCCCGCACGACCTTCGCGGCCGCGACGCCCCCAGTCCGGCCAGCGCATCCGCCAAGGGCAGCGAAACCCCTTCGGGGGCTCCCGCACCTTCGCAGCTGCGCACCTGGCCGCTGCAACTGCATCTGCTCAACCCGCAGGCCTCGTTTTTCGACGACGCCGACTTGCTGATCGCCGCCGACTGCGTCCCCTTCGCCTACGCCTCCTTTCACGGCGATTTTCTGCAGGGCAAAGTGCCGATCGTCTTCTGCCCCAAGCTCGATCACGCCAACGACCAGTACCTGGCCAAGCTGACGGCGATCCTGCAGTCGCACCCCATCCGCTCCCTGCACATCGTGCACATGGAGGTCCCCTGCTGCTCGGGGACGACGTCGCTGGTGCGCGAGGCGCTGGCCCGCTCGGGAAAAGTCGTTCCCGTCCACGACACCACCATCTCGCTCCAGGGCGAGTTGATCGCGACCAAATAGCCCATGGCTGAAAATAAAAGGAGGATTCCATGCCCGAAATAATGAATGTCAAAGGATTGGTGGCCTACCAGAAGGGGGCTATCGTCAGCAAAACCCTGGTCGAAAAGGAAACCGGCACGGTCACCCTGTTCGCCTTCGACGAGGGGCAGGCGCTCAGCGAGCACACGGCCCCGTTCGACGCCCTGGTCCAGGTCACCGACGGCCGGGCCGAGATCCGCATCGCCGGCGAGCCCCACCAGGTCGGCGAAGGCGAGATGCTCGTCATGCCGGCCAACAAGTCCCACGCCCTCAAGGCCCTCACGCGTTTCAAGATGATGCTGACCATGATTCGCTCGGAAAACAAATAAGCATGAGCAAATTGCGGAAATCGGCTATATAAATAGTTTAATTAATAATGCGTATCTATTCATTTTTTACAAATACATGAAAAAACTCACCCCCTCCGGGGACAGACCGATCAGATTCGCCAGGATAGGCGAATGATCGGAGCTGCCCCCGCGCCCCCTCTCTTTTTTTTAAGAGAGGGGGTTAAGAAGACTTCCTACTCCCCTTCTCTTGACAAAAGAGAAGGGGCTGGGCAGCACAAACCATCCGTCTATCCTGACGGATTTGGTTTGTCTGTCCCGCAGGGGGATGAGTTGGGAGCATTCAAATCATTGTGTGTTTTTGCAAGACTGAATCTTTACATAATGCTTCTTGCATTGAGGCGCCTTTGAATCTATAATTAGCAGCCAATGGAGTTCGATCATGGATAGAATCTACTTGGACAACAACGCCACGACGATTGTCGACCCGCGGGTAAAGGAAACGATGGAGCCGTTCTTTACCCAACAGTACGGCAACCCCAACTCGCTGCACGGCTTCGGCACCGAGGTCCACCCCGCCATGCGCCTGGCCATGGACCGCCTCTACGGGGGCATCGGCGCCGGCGATGAAGATGACATCGTCATCACCAGCTGCGCCTGCGAAGGCAACAACCACGTGCTGAAGGGCATCTGGTTCGACCTCATCCGCCAGGGTCCGAAGAACGAGATCCTGACCACCGAGGTGGAACACCCCTGCGTGCGCAACACCTGCGACTTCCTGGAAAGCCTGGGGGCCAAGGTCGTTTATATGCCCGTCAATGCCGACGGCATCGTCGACGCCGACACGCTGCGCCGGCACATCCATCCCGACCGCACCGCCCTGGTCTCGATCATGTGGGCCAACAATGAAACCGGGCTGATTTTTCCCGTCGCCGAACTGGCCGAGGTCTGCCTGGAAAACGGCGTGTTGTTCCATACCGACGCCGTGCAGGCCATCGGCAAGGTCGCGGTCGACCTGTCACGGGTGCCGGTCGACTTCCTCACCTTCAGCGCCCACAAGTTCCACGGTCCCAAGGGCATCGGCGGCCTGTTCATCCGCAGCGGGCGCAAGCTAACGCCGCTCATCCACGGCGGCGAGCAGATGGGCGGCAAGCGGGCCGGGACGGTCAACGTCCCCTACCTGGTCGGCATGGGCCTGGCCATGGAAATGGCGGTGGACAACCTGTCCTATGAGAGCAGCGCCGTGCGCCGCTTGCGCGACCGGCTCGAGGATGCCATCCTGGCCGTCCCCGACACGCTGGTGGTGGGCCAGCGCGAGCTGCGCATCCCGAACACCATCCTGGCCAGCTTCCGCGGCATCGAGGGCGAGGCCATGATCTGGGACCTGAACGCCAGCGGCGTGGCCGCTTCCACCGGCAGCGCCTGCGCCTCCGAATCGCTGGAGCCCAACCCGACCTTCGTGGCCATGCACATCAACAGCGAGCTGGCCCATACCGGCATCCGTTTCAGCCTGTCGCGCTTCACCACCGCCGAGGAGATCAAGCATGCCGCGGTGGTGATCCGCCGCTCGGTCGAGCGGCTGCGCGCCATCTCGTCCTCATACGGGAATGGAAAATAGGCGGGAGACAACAGGAGCAAGAAACAATGGCTAAGAACGATTTGATCGGCGGTTCGCTCTGGGAGCAATATTCGGCCAAGGTCGGAGAGCGCATGAACAACCCGCGCCACCGCGGCGAGATCACCGAACCGGAAGCCAAGGCCATGGGGGCGCGCCTGATCGTCGCCGACTGGGGGGCCGAAGCCTGCGGCGACGCCGTGCGCCTGTACTGGGCGGTCGACCCCAAGACCGACCGTATCCTGGCGGCGAAGTTCAAGAGCTTCGGCTGCGGCACGGCCATCGCCTCCTCGGACATGATGGCCGAGCTGGCGGTGGGCAAGACCGTCGACGAGGCCATGAAGATCACCAACATCGAAGTGGAAAAGTCCCTGCGCGACGCTCCCGATTCCCCGGCCATCCCGCCCCAGAAAATGCACTGCAGCGTCATGGCCTACGACGTGATCAAGAAAGCGGCGTCGGTTTACAAGGGAGTGGACATGGCCAGCCTGGTGGAGGAAGATATCGTCTGCGAGTGCGCCCGCGTCCCCTTGCGCACCATCAAGGACGTCATCCGCATCAACGACCTGAAGACGGTCGAACAGATCACCCAGTACACCAAGGCCGGCGCCTTCTGCAAGTCGTGCATCCGCCCGGGCGGCCACGAGCAGCGCAAATACTACCTGGTCGACATCCTGCGCGACACGCGCGCCGAGATGGAACAGGAAAAGCTGTTCGCCCAGGCCGACGCCGGCGACTTCGCCGCCAAGAACGTGATCCAGAAACACCGCCTGATCGAGAAAGCCCTGGATGAAAAGATCCGCCCGGCCCTGGCCGCCGACGGCGGCAGCCTCGAGGTCGTCGACATTCGCGAAGCGGAGGGGGCGGTCAACGTCTACATCCGCTACCTGGGGGCCTGCAAGGGCTGCATCAGCAGCACCAAGGGCACCCTGCAGTTCATCGAAAGCATGCTGAAGCGGGAATTGGCCGAATCGATCCGGGTGCTCCCCATTTAAAACCGGCCGCTCGGGACGAACGATCGCCCCGCTTTCCCCGCGCCTGGACAAAAATAGCCCACTCGGGATGAAGGAGCAAACATATTGACTAACCCCTGAATTTGTGTTATAAAAGGAACCATTGAAACCAAGGAGACGACCATGTTTGCCATACTTGAAACCGGCGGAAAGCAGTATAAAGTCGCCGAAGGCGATATTTTGGAAGTGGAGCTGCTTCCCGAAAAGCTCGTGAAGAAAAATACAGCCAGCCTGGACACCGTTCTGCTGCTGCAGGACGAAAAACAGCTTCATATCGGCAATCCCTACGTCAAGAACGCCAAGGTCAAGGCGAAAATCCTCGACGAGATCAAGGGCGATAAAATCCATATCTACAAGATGAAGGCCAAAAAAGGCTACCGCAAATCGCAGGGGCACCGGCAAAAACTCCACAAGAACCAGATCGAAAAGATTGAAATCAAAGCCAGCGCCAAGGTCAAGGAGACGGAATAATGGCTCATAAAAAATCGGGCGGCAGCGCGAAAAACGGTCGCGAAAGCGCTTCCAAGCGCCTTGGCGTCAAGAAATACGGCGGCGAAGCGATTCACGCCGGCTCGATCATCGTCCGGCAGAGGGGAACGCGCTTCAAGCCCGGCAAGAACGTCGGCCTGGGCAAGGACGACACCCTTTTCGCCCTGGCCACGGGCAAGGTGCGTTTCGTCACCAAGAGCGGACGCAAATTTGTCGAGGTCGATCCCAATTAATTTTTTCGCCGTTTCCCGCCCCGTCCCCGTCCCCATCCCCGGCCGTCCCCCCCGATAACCGATGTTCATCGACCGCACCCGAGTTTCCTTTCAAGCCGGAAACGGCGGCGACGGCTGCCAGAGCTTCCGCCGGGAAAAATTCATCCCCCGCGGCGGCCCGGACGGCGGCGACGGCGGCGACGGCGGCGATATCCTCCTGGTCAGCAGCCCCATCTGCCAGTCGCTCGGCGACTTCAAGTACATGAAGCTGTTCAAGGCCGAAAACGGCGGCCCGGGGCGAAGCAAGAAAAGAACCGGCAAGAACGGGGCCCCCGTCATCCTGCAGGTCCCGGCCGGGACCATGGTCAAGACATATCCCGACGAAAAGCCGATTTTCGATTTCGACCGCAGCGGTTTGCGCTTCGTCATGGCCAAGGGCGGCAAGGGCGGCCGGGGCAACGTCCATTTCAAGTCGTCGGTCAACCAGGCGCCGCGGCGCAGCGAAAAGGGTGAAAAGGGGGAACGCATCCAGGTCATCCTGGAACTGAAGCTCATCGCCTTCGCCGGCCTGGTCGGACTGCCCAACGCCGGAAAATCGACCCTGATCTCCAAAATCAGCTCCGCCAAGCCCAAGATCGCCGATTATCCCTTCACCACCCTGACGCCGAACCTGGGCGTGGTCGAGTTCGCCGGCCGCAGCCTGGTGGTGGCCGACATCCCCGGCATCCTGGAAGGAGCCCACCGGGGCGAAGGGATGGGGTTGGAGTTCTTAAGGCACATCGAGCGGACCCGAGTGCTGCTGTTCATCATCGACGTCGGGCCGTTCAGCCCGCTGCCGCCGCTGAAAAATTTTCACGTCCTGGAAAAAGAGCTGTCCCTGTACCACCCCCTGCTCCTGCGCAAGAAGATCATGGTCGTCGCCAACAAGATCGACCTGGCGGCGGACGAGCGCTCCGGGGCCGACCGCTTGCAAGATTATTGCCGCGAGCGTAAAATCCCCTACGTGGAAATATCGGCATTGCAGGGAAGCAACCTCTTGAAACTGAAAAAAACGCTGTTCGCATTTTATGAGCCAGAATAAGACAGGCATACTGGGTGGGACCTTCAACCCCGTTCACAGGGGACATGTCGAATTGGGATTGAGAATCAAGGCAGCCTTCGGTCTGGACAAAATCCTCTATATCCTGTCCGCCCATCCGCCCCACAAAAAGCTGCAGGCGCTGGCCGCGGCCGAACTGCGCCTGGCCATGCTGCGGGAAGCCCTGCGCCCCTACCCCGGGCTGGTGCCCTGCGACCTGGAACTCCGCCGGCCGGGGGAGTCCTGGACCATCGACACCGTCCGCCAGTTGAAAAGCAACTCCCCGACCGAGCGCTTCTATTTCATAACCGGCAGCGAAGGTTTTTTGAAAATCAAGACCTGGAAAGCCTACCGGCAGCTGCTGGCAGAAGTTTTTTTCATCATCGTCATGCGCCAGGGCGGTCATCGCGCCCGGGTGGAGCGCCTGCTGCTGAGCGAAAGCATTCCCTTCGGCATGGAACCCGGCCAGGGGCCGCATCCGTCGCAGCCGCCGGCCGCTTTCCTTTACGCCTACGCTTCCGAAACCCTGACGCTTTCGGCCACGGCCATCAGGAAAAAAGTCGCCCGCGGAGAGTGCGTCTCTCCCTGGGTGGAAAAGGGTGTTCAAACCATCATGGAGGAAAACAAACTATATGAAGATTGAGGAATTCAAGCGGGTAACGGACGATCTGCAAAGGCGCCGCATCCCCAGCGAGATCAAGAAAACGGTGCAGGTGCTGCTGGACAAAAAAGCGGAAAAAATCACAGTCCTGAAACTGAAGGGCCTTACCGATATGACCGATTTCTTGGTCATTTGTTCCGGGAATTCCTCCCGCCAGAACAATGCCCTGGCCGACGCCCTGCAGGAAACTCTGAAAAAAGAGCACCATTTGCAGCCCCTGGGCGTCGAAGGCAGGCGGCAGGCGGAATGGATACTGGTCGACTACGTCGATTTCGTCATCAACATCTTTTCAGCCGACTGGCGCAAAAAGTATGCGCTGGAAAAACTTTGGATGGATGCCAAACGATACGATTTTTACCCAGATTTCTAATCTCATTGATCGGAAATCGCTGCTCATCAAGGAAACGATCGAAAAGATCGCCCCCCTGCCGACGGCGGTCCTGTTGTACGGCGAGACCGGGACCGGCAAGGATTTCTGGGCCAAGGTCCTGGCCGGGCTCAGCCCCTTCCAGCCGCTGCTCAACCTGGGCTGCGGCGATGTGCCCGAGACGCTGCTGGAAAGCGAGTGGTTCGGATTCCACAAGGGGGCCTTCACCGGCGCCGACCGCGATTTCGACGGCAAATGGCAAACCGCGGCCAACGGCACGATTTTTCTCAACAATATCGATCTGCTCAGCCTGAACATGCAGGCCAAACTGCTGCGGGTGCTGGAAAGAAGAAGGTACTTTCCCCTGGGATCCAACCTGGAGAAGGAGATCACGGCCCGATTTGTTTTTTCGGCCGATGGCGCCATCGCCGAGAAAGTGCGCCGCGGCGAATTCCGTTCCGATCTGTATTTCCGCATCGCGGCCGTGAGCATCTTCATTCCCCCCTTGCGCGAGCGCCAGAACGACATCGAGCCGCTGCTGCGTTATTTCTGCCGGAAGCAGCAAGTGGAGATGCGTCTGGCCCCTGAGCTGGTGCAGAAACTGGTGGCCCATCCCTGGCCTGGCAACATCCGCGAAATGGAAAATTTTGTTTACGGGCTGTCGGTGCTCGGAACGGCCCTGGGCGAAAAAGAGGTCCGGTCGTTGCTCGACCAACCGCAGACCATCATGGCCATCATCGAATCCGGCGAAAGGTCGCTGGCCGAGGTCGAGCAAGAATACATCGGCTACCTGCTGCGCCGCTACAAGAACAAGAGCCGGGTGGCGCGCATCCTGAAGCTGTCGCGCAAATCCCTTTACAACAAGCTGAAAAGGTATGAAAACCATTGAATTGCTCTGCAGCGGCGAATTGAAATTTAAAAGCCTGCAGGAACTTGAAAAAAAGTATTTACAAAGCATTAATTATTTTGTAAAATTCAGCATAAAAAAAATGCGGGAAATCCGGCATGCGAAGGAAGCGTTCGTGAGGGAAAAGGAGACCACCATGTTCCTGGCCGAAATCGAGAAAAAAGACTACGTGATCGGCCTGGACCAGGACGGCAAGAAAATGGACTCGCGGCAATTCGCCGCTTTCCTCGAGCAAAAGATATCCTACCACCCGGGACGGCTGCTCTTCGTGATCGGCGGCTTCGCCGGCCTCGGCGATGGGCTGCGGCGGCGGACCGATCAGGCCATATCCTTTTCGGACATGACGTTCGCCCACGACCTGTTCCGCATCGTTTTTTTGGAACAAGTCTACCGGGCCTTGACCATCATCCATGGAATCAAATATCACCGATAGGAGATGAACATGAAGAAAGAACGGGACATCAAAATAAGAACACGACTGGAAGCCTTGCGCAACGAGATCTTCAAAGTCATCGGCTGGAACGAAACGGCGAGTGGCGGCGGCGGGGCCATGGACGAGATCGATCAGGCCAACGAACTCATCGAGAAGGAAATGGGCTACCTGATGTCATCCAACATGAGCAACAATTTGAAGGAAGTGGAGGAAGCCCTCGAAAGGATCAAGAACAAGGAATACGGAAAATGCCAGCATTGCGGCGCGGAGATCTCGTCCAAGCGCCTGGACGTGCTGCCGTTCGCCAAGTTCTGCGTCACCTGCCAGGAGAGCCTGGAAAGCGGCGATCACTAAACCGGCCTACCATTCGAAGCTCACGCCCAGCCGCAGGCTGCGCGGCAGTTGCAGCTCGTTGGCCAGGCGCCGCGATTCATCCGCAAAAACGTTCTCCGACAGTTCAAGGCCGAAATCCAGGAGGTTGAACAAACCGAGTTCCAGCCGGCCTTTCGTGCCGAACAGCGCGAACTCGTGGCTGAGCTTGAAATTGAAATCCCAGATGCAATCCTCCCTGGGACCGCCTTTGCGGCCGGCCTCGTCCTCGGCCTTGATGGTCTGGTAGGTGATGACCCATTGGCCGTTCCTTTTAAAGGCGTTGAAGAAGGCGAAGGGGTCGCCGTCGCGGTACTTGATGCTGGCGCTCAAAAACAGGCGCTTCGACAGGTGGGTGCCGAAAAAAACCTTGCCGACGAACGCTCGGTCCCCGTCGACGCGGCCGTAGCCGTTGATCCAGGAATTCGGGAAAGCCTGGCTTTCGGAGATGATGCCGATATCGTTGGCGGTCGGGCCGTTGCCGAAGGCGGTGGTGCCCATGCCGATATGGGCCAGGAAGGAAAACGAAAAAAACCAGCGCCCCGGCTTCTGGCCCTGGAATTGGACGAGGAACTGGGCGTAAAAAGGGTCCTTGGCAAAGGCGCTGTTGCTTAAGCGGAAGGCCTGGAAGGGGCGATCGAAAAAATAATAGCCCTGGCCGGAAACGTCTTCGTAATGGCCGTACGTGTCGGCGAAGCAGACCCACAGGGGCTGGCGGATCTTTTTATAGAGCCCCTTGATGTGCAGGGTGAAGCGGTTCGACAGCCGGGTGGTCAGCTGCAGCAGGAGGCGCTCCCGGTGCGGCACACGCAGGTCAGGGGAGAGAAAGTGGCTGGAACCGCCGCTTTGCCCGTAAAGAGAGCCTTTCTCCTCTTCCTGGAAAAGGCCGTCGTGGTTGTTGTCCTGCCAGGTATAAATATAGGCGTCCGGCCGCTGGTCTTCCAGGAAATCATTGACGTTGGCGCGCAGTTCGTAGGGCAGCACCCCGTAGGCCAGTGATAGTCGGGTGCCTTTACCGAGGTTCCAGGTAATTCCGGCTTCGGCGCCGGGCTGGAAAAATTGGCAATCGTTGCGCCCCGTCTGAAATCGGAGCTGCTGATAGAGAAAAAACAGGCGGGCGTTGAAGGTGACTTTCTCGGCCGCGGCCAGGCTCAACAGCGCTCCGCCCGTCCCCAGCAGCCTTTGGTTGCGGTAGGCGGAGCCTCCCTGCCACTGGACGACCTGGTAGGGCTGGCCGGCGAAATAGATGGCATTGCTTGACCCGCTGCGCTCGGTCGCGGCCAGGAACACGGCCGTGCCGTTCAGGTAGGGCTCAAGCACCGCCTTTTTCCCCAGCGCCGTGAACGCGACCGTCCGCTCGAGAGCCACGGCCAGGGTGGTTGCCTGGAACTCGCCCCACTTCTCGAACGGCCAGAACCCCTGCCCGTCGATATCCCGCAGGTCCTTGCCGGCGTCCAGGACGGCCGGAGCCCGCTTCTCCCCTTCCAATTGCCAGGAAACCTTAAGGTTGAACGGCCGGCCCTGCCAGGCGAGCCCGGCAAACCAGCTCTTCTTGTCCAGGGCATAGGTCTCCTGCTCGTAGCGGCCTTCCTCGGCCAGGAACCGGTCGCGCCGGCTGCTGTTGGCGGCCAGATAGCAATCGAGCGTTCCCCGGGCGTAGGTTCGTTGCCAGCGGGAGAGGAACTGCAGCAGCCGGCCGTCTTCTTCGAACTGGGCGTCACGGATGTTGAAATCGTTGAAGCGGCGGTCGAGGTTGAAGTAACTAAACGCCAGCGAAAAAGCGCTCAGCGGCGTTTTCGTTTCCAGGCAGTAATCAAGCGCCTCATTGGCGGAAATTTTCCGGCGGCTGCTGTACAGGTCCTCGGCGCGCAGGCTGGGATGGTTGCCGATGGCCAGCTTGCCCAGCGCCGTGTAGCCGCCCATGTCGGGAAAAACGGTGGAGACCATCAGCCGCGAACCAGAGGCTGCCGGCGCCCGTGGGTTGAAATGAAACCCGTAGTCGCGGTGCTGCGGAGTTTCGCCCTGCAAGGCCATGGAGCCGATGGCCAGGAGAGGCAGCTGGAAGGCCGGGGCGCCGTCGTCCAGGGCCGAGTTGATCGGGAAGCCGGCGAAAAACCAGTTGAACTGGGTGAAAGAATCGCCTTCGAAATAGACCTTGGCCGGATCCAGCTGGGCGAAACCGTAGCTTTCCTCGAGCAGGAAAGTGGCGTCCGGGGCAAGGTTTTCGATGAAATTGGGGTAAAAATAACCGCCCGGGAGCCGTTCCATGAGGAAATCGTCGATGATGAAGACACTGTTGTCATCGGCCTCTTGGGCGCTTAACGCCAAACACGGCGAGAAGAATATCAGGAGGCAGAGAATGACGTGGGTGCAGCGGGATTTCATTTTAAAAATATACCATTAAATCGACTGTTCGTAAACCAAAAAAAACTCACACCCACCCCTCTCTTTTTATAAGAGAGGGGGCTTGTAAGCAACTAAAAACAAATTATGCAATAATTCAAAAAATGAATAAAGGAATCACTAGAGGGGCTGGGGCAGCACAAATCATCCACCTATCCTGGTGGATATGGTTTGTCTGTCCCGAAGGGAGATGAGTTTCTTCAGAGAATACCTTTTATTCGAACTGGTAACTCAGCGACAATCCCATTTCGTTCGGCGTGACGGCGGGGACGATTTGCAAATGCCGGTTATAATTGCGGACGACCATCTTGCCGATGGCGTAGCCGAGAACGGCGCCGATAAAAACGTCGGAAAACCAGTGCGCGTCCTCGGTCAGGCGCGAAAGGCCGACCGCCGTGGCCAGGCCGTAGCAGGTCAGCGACACCCACAAGCGGTCCTTGTAATTTTCGGCGATCACCGTGGCCAGCCCCCAGGCCGAGATGGTGTGCCCGGAAGGGAAGGAATCGTAGCGGGCGAAAAAGCCTTCGCTGTAGCGGTTAAAAAAAACTCCCGGGCCGAACCAGTAATCCTGGCCAGCCTCCACCGATGGCCGCTGCCGCCCGGCCAGGTGCTTGAGGACCTGCACCATGAAGCCGGTATGCAGCAATGTTTCCAGGGCCATCAGCCCCGTATCCCTGGCTTTTTTATCCTTGCAGACCAGGCCGCTGAGCACAAAGAGCCCGGCGATGCCGCAATCGACTCCCCATTCGCCCAACAAGGTAGCCTTGGGACTGACTGAATCCACCCAGGAATTCCGCTTCTGAAAGTTTTTGAAACCCTGGTAGATCCCTTCATCGTTGGCGATCATGATCCCGGTCCCGGCCAGGATCCCGGCGAAGAGCAGCGACGATTTCAAGTCGAGGTTGAAAGGAGCTGTCCATATCTCGGCCTCGTTTTTGAAGAACCTGGAAACGACGGTTTCCTTTTTCTCGCTGGGCGCGGGAGCCGCCGGAGGGTCGGCGGCCATCCCCCATAGAAGCTGGCCGGACAAACAGCACAAAACCAACAGGGCCGAAAAAAAATTCTTTCTGCGCAGCAAAATCAATTCTCCGGAAAAGAACTGGATGGATTTCAACGAATAATTATTTTACACCATCGGGAGCCGGAAGTAAACTTCCGTAGGGGCAAAAAATTTTTCGCCCCCACTTCTAAAATCAGCCCGGACGGCTTGACAAAAAGACGATTTTGCCTTATAAAGATAAGCACATATGCCGAAGTGGTGGAATTGGTAGACACGCCAGTTTCAGGTACTGGTGGGCATTACGCCTGCGGGGGTTCGAGTCCCCCCTTCGGCACATCCTCCTTCCCGAAGATGAAGAAGCAAAGACGTTCGGCGTTGGGAGTTCGGAGTGAAGATTAAGAAAAATAAGAGTTAAGGCAAAGATGGGAAAAAATCAATTTGATATTTTTATGATTCTGAAAAGATTTGCTCTTAACTCCAGCCTCTTTTCTGCCTACGCCCAACTCCGAACGCTGAACTCCAAACGATGAACAAAGGCAGAGTGGCAGTTCTCTTATCCGGAAGGGGCAGCAACTTCACCGCCATGGTCCGGGATTCGCGGCGGGCCGGCGCCAATTTTTCGATCCGCCTGGTCATCAGCGACCAGCAAAACGCGCCCGGCTTGCGCAAAGCCGCCGCCTCCGGTATTCCCAACTATTGCCTGGCGCGGGAAAATTTTTCCGACCGCGAGGCGCACGAACGGGCCATCTGCGCCCTGCTGGAACAGGAGGGGATCGAGCTGGTCTGCCTGGCCGGCTACATGCGCCTGGTCGGGCCGGTGCTGCTGGATAAATTTTCCGGGCGCATCATGAACATCCATCCTTCGCTGCTGCCCGCCTGCCCCGGCCTGCACGCCCAGCGCCAAGCCCTGCGCCTCGGCCTCAGAGTCAGCGGCTGCACGGTTCATTTCGTCGATGCCGGCCTGGACAGCGGGCCGATCATCGTGCAGCAGGCGGTTCGCGTCCGCGAGGACGACAGCGAGGAAACGCTCAGCCGGAGGATCCTGCGCCAGGAGCATCGCCTGTTTCCGCGCGCCATCCGGCTCTTTTTCGCCGGCCGCTTGCAAATCCGGGGTCGAACGGTTATCATCATGGGCGCATGAAGGTAAAAACGTTTTTTTGCTTGCTTCTGGTCCTGGCGGCAAGCGCCGTCGCGGCCGATTTCAGCCTGGAACAAGGCAAAAAAATCGAGCAATTCCTAGAGCGCATCGCCAGCCGCCGCCAGCTGTCGCTTTTCCTGAAAAAAACGGCTTTCAACGAAAGCGAATTGAACTCCTACCTGAACCTTTTCTATGTTAAAAAATATGCCCCGGAAATCCAATCCATCGAACTGCGCCTGCGCGACAAGGACGAGGTCAGCGGCGCGCTCAAGGTCAAGCTGGACGGGGCGAAGTACGCCGCCGTTCCCGAGTTCCTGCGCGACATCGACGTCAGCTTCCAAGGGAAATTCGAATGCAGCAACTACCACATGCGCTTCGTCTTCCGGGACCTGGTGATCAACGGCAGCCATTATTCCCCCGACGTCCTCGATGAAGCGTTCAACGCCGCCCAGATCAATGCCAAGACCAAGAAGTCCCTTTTCGACTGGTTCACCCTGCTGCCCGGCCTGAAAAAAGTCCAGAGCGCCGAAAAGACCATCTTTTTTTACTATTGAGCGTCTCCCTCTTTACCCCGGTTGAAAAGATCAAGGGCATCGGTCCGAGCTATGGCCGCATCCTGGCCCGGCGCGGCATCGCCTGCGCCGGCGACCTGCTGCTGCTTTTCCCGGAAAGCTATATCGATTTTTCCCGGGTGACGGAGCAACCCGTGGCCGACGAGGAAAGGCTCTACCCGGTCGCGCTTGACAGCGTCCACTTGGGCCGGAATTTCAAAAAAAGGATTTCGCTGCTCACGGTCAAGGGGAAAATCGCCACGCTGCCGGTCCGGCTGGTCTTTTTCAACCAGCCCTACCTGCTGCCGACGCTGGCGCGCAAAAAACGGATCTACGCCTATGGGCGGATCGAAACGCGCGCCGGCGTGTGGCAGATGGTCAATCCGCAATTGGCCCCGGAAAATCGGCTCGGGCAGGTCGTTCCCCGCTACCGGCCGCTGGCAACCCTGAAAGGGGGAAATTTGCGCAAGCTGATCGCCTGGGTGCTGGCCGAGTGGCGGGAAGAGCGGGAAACGCTGCCGCAGACGATCCTGCGCCGGCACGATTTTCCCGGCCTGGCCCACGCCCTGCGCACGATCCATCAGCCGCGGGCCTCGGATTTGAGCGCCGTCGAAAAAATGAAGGCGCGCTTCATCTACAGCGAATTCCTGGCGTTCCAGCTGGAGCTGCAGTTCATCCGCGCTTTTTTCCGCGGCCGCCGCCGCCTCCACCGCTACCGCTTCAGCAACGATATCCGCCTGGCCATTGACCGCCGGCTGCCCTTCACCCTCAGCGCCGAGCAGGTCAGCGCCTTCAGCGAGATCGTCAACGACCTGGGCGCGCCGCACACCATGCAGCGCCTGCTGCAGGGGGAAGTGGGCAGCGGCAAGACCATCGTGGCCTTCCTGGCCCTGCTGCTGGCCAGGGAGAACGGGTATCAGGGTGCCTTCCTGGCCCCGACCGAACTTCTGGCCGGCCAGCACTTCAGGAACGCCCAGGCTTTTTTTGCCGTCGACGACATCGCCCTGCTGACCGGAGACTGCCCGGCCGGCCAAAAAAAGGAAATTCAAAAACGCCTGCGCAGCGGTGAAATCTCCCTGGTCTTCGGCACCCATGCCCTGATCAATGAGGCGATCGCCTTCCGCAACCTGTCCATGGTGGTCATCGACGAGCAGCACCGCTTCGGCGTGGCCCAGCGTGCCGCCCTGTTTTTCAAGAGCCGCTCCGCCGACCTGCTGGTGACCACGGCCACCCCCATTCCCCGCACCATGCGGCTGGCCCTCTACAACGACGTGGCGGTTTCCACTCTGAAAAAGCCCCTGGCCGGCCGCCGACCGGTCATCACCCGCGTCATCGCCGCCGCCGGCCGCCAGGAATTCTACCGGCAGCTGCGCCGCGAACTGGACCGGGGCGGCAGGGGCTATGTCATCATGCCGCTGATCGACAAATCGGAGGGAGTCCCGGAGCTGCGCTCCCTGCAGGAGGAAACGGCCGTTTTCAAGGAACTATGGCCCGATATTCCCCTGGCCGCCATTTCCGGGAAAACCAAGCCCGAGCAAAAAGAGCGGATCCTGCGCCAGTTCAGGCAGGGGCGCATCCGTCTGCTGCTGGCCACCACCGTGGTTGAGGTGGGGATCGATGTGCCGGAAGCGACCTTCATGGTCATCGAGAACGCCGACCGGTATGGTTTGTCGCAGCTGCACCAATTGCGCGGCCGCGTCGGCCGGGGGACGGAGCAATCGTATTGTTATCTGCTCGCTTCGTCCCAGCCCACAGAAAACGGAAAACTGCGCCTGCAGGCCATCGCGGCCACCGACGACGGCTTCCGCATCGCCGAGCTGGACATGCGCCTGCGTGGGGGAGGCGTGATCGCTGGCCTGGAGCAGGCCGGCGAACTCGACTTCAAGCTGGGGGATATCAAAAAGGACTACCCGCTTTTCAAGGCGGCGCAAAACGACGCCCGGCTGCTGCTGCAAAACCCCGCCTGGCAAAACGACGAGGTCAGGAATTCCCTGTCGGCACTGGGTGCGAAAATCAAGAGCCTCAGTTTCAGCTGAGCCTGGGCCGCGGAGTTCCGCTTTCCTTATCGGCCAGGTCGGCGCTGATCTGCTGCTGGATGATCATTGCCGGTTTTTGTTGCTGGCGCAGGCTTTCCCTTATGGCAGCGAAAGCGGCGGTCATGTTTCCCCGCCAGGCGCTGTCAACGAGTATTTTTCTCATTTCCAGGGCGATCAGCGGGGCGCGGCAATCCTTCTGGATCAGCTCGGCCACCACCCGTTTTCCGGCCAGGATATTGACGATGGAATAGAGGGGAATCTTGAGAAAACGTTTCCCGAGCAGGTAGGTCAGGCGGTTGACCCGGTAGATGGCCACGAAGGGGACGCCGAGCAGGGCCGCTTCCAGATTGGACGTGCCGCAGGTGCTGATGACCACGTCGGCGGCATTGAGCAGGTTAAAACCCTGGTCCTGGTCCAGCAAGCGGATCTGCTCATCGCTGCGGGCGGCGGCCAGGGAGGAGTCGGCGATGTCATGCGCCTTCTGCAGGAATACCTTCAGCTTGAATTCCTCCCGCAGCAGGCGCAGCGCGGCCAGCATTTCCGGCAGCAGCGACCTGACCTCCGATTCCCGGCTGCCCGGCAACAAGGCCAGCAGGACCTCGTCGGCGCCCACGCCCATGCGCCGGCGGAACTGCTGGCGCGATTCGTTCACGCGCACGGCATCGAGCAGCGGGTGGCCGGTATAGGTGAAGGTTATCTTTTCCTTCTGATAGATGGCTTTCTCAAAGGGAAAAATGATGAACAAACGGGTCACCCAGCGACGGATCTGCTCGACCCGGCTGTAGCGCCAGGCCCAGACGGTCGGGCTGATGTAATAGTAAACCGGGATGCCGGCCCGGTGCAGGCGCCGCGCCAGGCGCAGGTTGAAATCGGGGTAGTCGATCAACAGGGCGGCGGCGGTCCGGCGCTGCAGCGCCTGTTGGAACAGCAATTTCATGGCCCGCCTGATCTTGAGCAAGTGGGCCGCCACCTCGATGATGCCCACCACCGACAGGCTGCGGTTGGGCACCACGATTTCCACGCCGGCGCGCTGCAGCCGTTCGCCGCCTACGCCCCAGAAATGGAACTCGCCGCGGTCGGCGGCGAACTCGCGTACGACCTGCAGGGCGTAGGTTTCGGCGGAATTTTCGGCCGCCACCAGCAGGATGTTTTTCATGGCCGGCCTTCGTACTGCAGCTCGGGCATATCCTCGTTCTCCTTGCCGCCGAGGTAGAAGGCCCATTCGTTGTACTTTGTCTTGCCGCGATATTCGCGGAAACCCGTTTCCGGAGAACTGGAACAGACCCCGACCAGCACGGCCCGGCCGAGGTACGCTTTGGCCTGGCCAGCCGGGACGACCAGCAGCTTGGCCCTTGCCCCGGAATTGTCCTGGAACACCAGGTCCCAGCGGCCGTCGGCAGCGAACGGATCCTTGTACAGCTGGCGCAGGAATTTCTCCAGGTGCAGGATTTCCAGATTCTGCGCGTACAGGTTGTTGTGGTTTTTCAGGTAAAGGCCGATGGCGGCCACGTACTGGCGGCCGCGAAAAAGCAGCTCCTCCTCGGTTTCGCGCTGCATGGTCGTCTGCCACAGCGGTACGGCCATGAGCATGAAGACGGTCAGCACCGAGATGGCGATTATCAGTACGATGATGGCGTAACCCCCGTTCCGGGGAGGGCCGGAAGGCCTCCCGCCGTGGCGGCCGCCCAGGCACACCGGCCGCGTCTGCCCGGTCCGGTTACCAGTCCGCATAAACCGTACCATCCAGCGCTTTGGCATGGGAGAGACTTTTGACGTCGATGACGCCGTTGAGAACCTCGGGGTCGAACTCCTCCCCCTCCAGCGGTTCAGCCATGATGATCTGCCACTGTGGGCTACGGCTCACGGGGTCATAGGGAATCTCGCGCAGATAACGGCCAGACACCAGGCCGCTCAGCCCGGCCGGGTATTTCTTTTTATCGACATAATACTTGTTGATGGCATCGCGGATCTGGAAAAGGTTTTCCTTCAGGACGGCCTCCTTGGCCCGCAGCACCGCATACTTGTACTGCGGGATCAGGATCATCACCAGGATGCCAATCAAGCTAACCACGATCAGCATCTCGATCAGAGTAAAACCTTTTTTGCCCATGAATGCATTATAGCAAAAATCCGCTAAAATTGCTCGATGGACGCTAGCGATTTTTTTGCCGCCAGGCCTCGTAGAGGATGATGGCCGCGGCGGCGGAGACATTCAGGGATTCCACCGCCGGGGCGTGGGGAATAGCCAGCAGTTGGTCGGCTTTTTTCTTCAGCAGCGGCGATACCCCTTTGCCTTCATTGCCGAAGATCAGCGCCGTTTTGCCCTTGAAGTCAAAATCTTCGAAACGGGTATCGGCGCGCTGGTCGGTGGCAGCCACCCAGAAGCCGGATTTTTTCAATATCTCAATATCCATCGCCAGGTTGCGCGACTGGACGAGGCGCACCTTGCCCATGGCCCCGGCCGAGGTTTTCCAGACCGTCTCGTTGACCGGAGCGGAATTGCGGATGGTAATCAACACGGCGTCGCTGGCCACGGCCGCGGCGCTGCGGATGATGGCGCCCAGATTGCCCGTATCCTCGATGCCGTCGAGAATGACGATGAGCCCGGTTTTCAGGTCGGCCAGCACGGCCTCGAGGCTGAAAAATCGCACCGGCGCGATTTCGGCGTACACGCCCTGGTTCTTGCCCCCGGCCTTGCGATCGACGGCCTCGGCCGGCACGAATTGGAAAACAGTTCCGCGCTCGCGGCACATGCGGACCAGCGCGGCGATCTTCGCGTCATGGCGCGAGCGGCTGATCAAGACCTTGTTGACCGGCAGATCGTCCCGCAGGGCTTCAATCAGCGCGTTCAGGGAGGAAACGCCGGGCACTAGCGGTTGTCCATGGCGACGCGAAAGCCAACCACGTTCAAGCGCTGGTCCGGCCGCTCATTGCTGCGGTTGGCCGAGCGGATCAGATCGGGGCCGTTTTTCCAGGAACCACCCCGGACCACGCGACTGCTGCCGCTGATCGGGCCGCGCGGATCCCGGTTGGGAGACGTTTGAAAATACTGGACGCTGTACCAGTCGGCGATCCATTCCCAGACATTGCCGGCCATGTCCATGATGCCGTAATGGGATTCCCCGGCCGGAAACGAACCGACCGGGGCGCTGAAGGGAAAACCGTCGCCGGCGCCCTTCATGTTGACGTTTTTGCTCGTCGGCGCGTCGCTGCCCCAGGGATACTTGGAGCGGGCCGCCTTTTCCCATTCGGCTTCGCTGGGCAAGCGGATATTGCGCAGCGTCTTTTGCGAAAGCCATTGACAGTAGTTTTTCCCAGCCAGAAATCCGGAATGAACACCTTGTGGGCAGGGTGCTCGTCCTCGTTGCCCTGGCCGCTGGGAGAGCCGATGACGAAGTCCCCGGCCGGGATGAGCACCATCACGGTGCGATTGAAAAAAACCTGCTCGACAAAACCCTTGGCATTGCGCACGGCGCCGACCGCCGGCGGGCCCGGTTTGGACTCCGTCTTCTCGGCCGGGGCCGGCAGCGCAGCCGGAGTCGGCGTTGCGCTGGGCGGGGCGGCGGGCAGCTGTTTTTTCATCCCGGCCGCGGGCAGTGGTCCGGCCTGAGGCCCGGTTTCCGGCCCCCCCCCTTTGGCGGCGGTGGAGTCGACGCCCTTGGCGGCGCCGGTATCAACGGCGCCGGCAGGCAGCGGCGGCGCGGGTGTGTAGCCGCCGCCGGGCGGCGCACTGCTTTTGCGGCCATTCAGCCAGATGACCCCGAAGATGATCCCCAAAACAACGATCATCACCACCAGCACGGCAAACAGGGGGTTCTTGGCCTTCACGGCGGCCGGGGCCACCATCCCCGGACCGTCGAGCAGCTGTGTTTCCTGTTTTTTGCCGTGGTTTTCGTTGACGGTGTCGGCCCGGCCGGAGCTCAGCGAGCATTTTTTCAGATCGTCAAGCAGCTCGCGACAGGTCTGATAGCGGGCATCGGCGTCGCGGGCCAGCGCCTTTCTGACCACGCCGTCCAGCTCGGCGGGCAGTTGCTTGTTGAATTCGCTGATCGGGCGCAATTCGGCATGCATGATCTTGTAGATGACCGTGGTGATGCTCTCGCCTTCAAAGGGATTGCACTGGGTCAGCAATTCGTAGAGGATGGCCCCCAGCGAGAAAATATCGGCCCGGTTGTCGACTTTTTTCCCCGAGATCTGCTCCGGAGACATGTAGCGCGGCGTGCCCATGAGCATCCCGGTCTGGGTCATGGTGGAAGCGGTGGTGCGGGCAATGCCGAAATCGACGATCGTCACCTTGTGGTTGGCGTCGACCAGGATATTGGCCGGCTTGATGTCGCGATGCACGATGCCCTTTTTGTGGGCATAGTCCAGGGCGGCGGCGATCTGGCTGAACAACTGCACGATCTCGTCCAGGGAGAATTTCTTGTTCTGCTTCAGCAGGTCTTCCAGGCTGCGGCCGTCGACATATTCCATGGCGATATAGATCAGCCCCTCATCCTCGCCGACATCGTAGATGGTGACGATATTGGGGTGGGACAGGTTGCCCACCGACTGGGCTTCGCGCAGGAAACGCTTCAGCGCCTCCTCCTTGCCGGCGGTCCCCTGCAGGATGTCCAGGCGGATGGTCTTGATGGCCACGGTGCGGCCGATGAACGGGTCCTGGGCGCGGTACAGCACGCCCATACCGCCCCTGGCGATTTCACCGCTGATCGTATACTTGCCTATCTTCTTCATGTTCGTCATGCGGATAAATTCTAATGCAAGTGGCTATGAAAAGCAAACATTACCAACACTAGATAGGTTTCGCAGTGCCCGAAGGGCAACGAAACCTATAGTGTTGGTATATTTCAAATCATCCCGAACCGTCAGGTGAGGGATAGATTTGTATATCCCCTTCGGGGATAGTCAAACTAGTTGGTTTCAGAGGCTGCCAGGGCTTTCTGAAACCAAAGTTTGACTAAAGCTGCTTGAAGCGCAGGGCGGTTTTACCCATTTCGATCGACTCGCCGCCTTTCAGGAAAACGGGCTGGCTGGCGATGATGCCGTTCACCTTGGTCGGGTTCTTGGCGCTTTCGTTGACGATGAAATACCGCCCGGTGATCGGATCGAAGTTCAGCGCGGCCTGCTCCTTGGAAACGGTGTTGTCGGTCAGGATGATGTCGTTGAGCCGCGTGCCGGGACGGCCGATGAGGCTGACATTTTTTTTGATGTTGAAAACCAGGCCTTTGTCGTTCCCCTGTTCCACCAGCAATTCGGCGTTGGGGTTCAGCAGCAGCTGGGTCTCCCCGCCCTGGGGCACCGGCGGAGGAACGGTGATTGTCGGTTGGATCCCTTCATTCTTGCGGTTTTCAGGACGGGCTTCCGGCTTTGACCCGGCATCGGACTTGGATGGCGCCGGGGCCATTTTTTTGGGCTTGAGCAGCAGGAAGACGAAGATGACAATCAGGATCACCAGTGCGGCTCCAAGGCCAATGAGCAGATTGCGAGTGGCGGCGGAAAATTCAGAGGCATCCGTCCTTTCGGATTCCTTGATGACCGGCACGTTGGCCCGGTCGGTGACCGGCAGCAGCAGCCCGGTGACGCGGAAGGCCCGGCCGACGGGCGGCAGGTCCTTGGTGCGGACGGTGATCGTGTTGGGGCAGCTGTCGTCAAGGAGCGTGTAGGTGCCGCGGGTAGTGCCGACCGGGTCGGCGCTGACGTTCTGCACCTCGCCGACCACGGTAACCTGCATATTCCAATAGCGGGCGGGATTGATCAGGATATCATTGATCAAATCTTCCTTGGCCTGGGCGCCGCTGCTCAGGGCCAGGGCCATGAATAACAAGCCGATGCCGGCGTGAAAGATGCTTTTCTTCATTTTTCCTCCTCGGGCAGAGTGAAAAAATTATAGCAAAGAAGTTTTTTTATGCAATCTGCAAAAAAAACCACTCCTATTGATTTTGTGAAAAAATTGTCTTATATATACCTTGAAAAGCCATCCCGGGCAGGGAGCCGCTCATGAAAAACACCATTGACCCGCTATTGATTTACGATGTCTTCAACCGCTTCGGGTTTCCGATCATGCGCATCGATCAGTTTGACCGCGGCAATTTCGCCAAGATCAGGGCCGAGCTAAAATACGAGCGGTTGAGCGTCGACTGCTTATTGGAGATCACCACCCGGCTCAAATCGATGGAAAAAACTGAAAACATGGAGATCCAGGTCATCAATATCGACATGATCCATAAAACCATCCGCTTGAATATCATGACCAAGGAGGACGAAAACACCGTCCAGCTGCCCTAGGCCGGGAAAAATATCGCGGGCGGCAAGAGCGGAACTTGCCCATGAAAGCGAAACAGGAAACGAGCGCCCCCTTGGCGGCGAACGGCCGGATGCTGATGCGCTTGCTTGAAGAGGTGGACGAGGGCGTCTACTTCACCGACCCACAGCGGCGGATCACCTTCTGGAACAAGGCGGCCGAACGGATCAGCGGCTACTCGCGCCGCGAGGTCGTGGGCACCCCATGCTCGGCCAATCTTCTGATCCACGTCGACCGCCGCGGCCGCGAACTCTGCTGCGGCGCCTGCCCGCTGGCCAACACCATGCGGGATCGCAAGCACCGCCGGGCCGATATCTTTCTGCATCACCGCGACGGGCACCGCGTCCCGGTGCATGTGCGCGTATTCCCGCTGCTGGGCGATAACGGCGAGGTGACCGGGGGAGCCGAGTTGTTCTCGGACCTGTCCGAAAAACCGGTGCTGGAGGCTCGCCTGCAGCAACTGGAAAAGATGGTCATGATCGACCGTCTGACCGGAGTGGCCAATCGCCGCTCCAGCGAGTCGTTCCTGCAAGCCCGGCTGGAGGAGTTCAGGAGGTTCCGCTGGCCGCTGGGGGTCATCTTCTTCGATATCGACGACTTCAAGAAGCTGAACGACCGCCATTCCCACCGCGTCGGCGACATCGCCTTGCGCATGGTGGCCCGCACGCTGCAGCACAACATCCGCAGCGTCGACCAGGTCGGACGCTGGGGCGGCGAGGAATTCCTCGTCACCGTGCGCAACACCGACCGCGGTAATCTGCGCCTGATCGCCGAGAAGCTACGGATGCTGGTCGGGAAATCGGTCTCCTGGGAAAACGGAAATCCCGTTTCGCTCACCCTGTCGGGCGGGGCAACGCTGGCCCGCGCCGGCGATACCGCCGTCACCCTGGTCGAACGCGCCGACCTGCTGATGTACCAGAGCAAGAAAAGCGGCAAGAATACGATCAGTTTCAGATGATATTTCCGCCGCGCCCGGGCCGGCTCCCAGCCGGCACGTGCTCAGGTCAGGCGTCCAGGACCTCGCGCACCTTCTCGAGCAATTTGGCTGGATGCAAAGGCTTTAAAAGCAAGTGCACGCCCGGGTCCGCGATGCCTTTGCTGGCGATAATGTCATTGGTATATCCGCTGATGAACAAAGTCCTGACGTCCGGTTTCATTTTTAAAATTCCGGCCCTGGTTTCCTGGCCGTTGATCTTGGGCATGATCAAGTCGCAGACAAGCAGATCGATCCGGTCGCGCTGCGCTGCAAATATGGCCAAGGCCTCGATCCCGTCCGCGGCTTCCAGTACCGTGTAGCCGAATTCCTCAAGCACCGAGCGGGTGGCATGGCGGACGGCCGCATCGTCTTCGACCAGCAGGATGGTTTCATCGCCGCGGGGAATTTTTTGTTTCTTTTTGCGCTTGCTCGTGCGAACGGCCAGCGGGTTCAGGGGCAGGTAAAGATGAAAAGCGGTGCTCCGCTCCGCTTCGCTTTCAATCCTGATGAAGCCGCGATGGTTCTTGATGATGCCGTAGACGATGGCCAGCCCCAACCCGGTCCCCTTGCCGACTTCCTTGGTCGTGAAGAAGGGTTCGAACAGATGGCTCCGGATCTCGCTGTTCATTCCGGTCCCGGTGTCGGATACCGAGATCACCGCATAGGCGCCCATGGGAATCTCTCCGCGCTCATCGTGCACGACCGCGGAGCGGGTGGCGATGGTCAGCCGGCCGCCGTTGGGCATGGCATCCCGAGAATTGGTCGCCAGGTTCATCAGCACCTGCTCGATCTGGCGGATGTCGGCGTCGACCACCAGGGTTTCGCCGGCCAGCTCGAGCCTGAAATCGATGTCTTCGCCGATCAGGCGCGTCAGCACCTTGTGAAATCCGGAAATCGCTTCATTGACATCGACCGGTTGCAGCTCGATTGCCTGCTTGCGGCTAAAGGCCAGCAGGCTGTGGGTCAGGCTGGCGGCCCGTTCGGTCGAAGCCAGGATGCGCTCCAGGTAATCCGTCACCTTCTTGTCCAGGCCGGGCAGCATTTGCAGCAGCGACGCATAACCGACGATGGAGGAAAGGATGTTGTTGAAATCATGGGCGACGCCGCCGGCCAGAATGCCGACCGCTTCCATTTTTTGCGCCTGGCGCAACTGTTCTTCCAGCAGGTTGTGTGCGGTGATATCGCGGACGATCGCCAGCAAATAAAAACCGGAACCCAATTCGAAGCGGTTCAGGCTGACTTCGGCCATGAACGGGGTATCATCGGCCTTGCAATGCTGCCATTCGAAGGTTTGCGGAGTTCCCGAATAGGCGGCGGTGATCTTTTCCAGGGCTTTCTCCCGCGAATTCCTGCCGTCGGGTTGCAAAGGAGGGGAAAACTTGTCCGGAGAAACCCCGATGATCTGCTCGCGCCGGCAGCCGAACATCTCCATGGTTTTGGAATTGCAGTCAAAAAAGAGGTTGTCTTTCATGACGAAGATGGAATCGCTGGCGCTCTCGAAGAGCGTGCGGTAACGGTACTCGCTCTCCTTCAACGATTCCTCCGCCTGTTTGAGTTCGGTGATGTCCAGGAGCGAACCGACCGACGCCGGATTGCCCTTGTAAGAAATGCCCTGGCCCCAGACCATGGCGTCGAACATCGAGCCGTCCTTGCGCAGGGCCTTGATCTCGTAAGGCATGCCGCGCACCCCATTTTGCCGTTTCAGCAGGATCTGGCGGACCGTTTCCCGGTACTCGGGCGCGACCAGCGCGTCGGGCGGGCTGATCGAGTCGATCATCTCTTCGGCCTCATATCCATGCAGCCTGGCCATCTCCGGATTGACGAACTTGAAGCGCATGTCCTGGATGACATAGATTCCGATCGGCGCGACGTTCATGGTCTGGCGGTATTTCTCTTCGCTCTCGCGCAGCGCCTCCTCGGCCTGCTTGCGGTCGCTGATGTCCAGAAACGCCCCGACCAATCCGCCCATCTGGCCATCCGCATTAAAAAAAACGTCTTTAGCATAAATCACCGGCCGCATCCGGCCATGTTTGTCCTTGACCTGGTATTCATAAACCTGATGTTTCCGTTCCCTCATTAATTCGATGTCTTTTTGGTGATAGGTATCGGCGAGTTCGCTTGGCCAGATTTCGTGAACTGTTTTCCCAAAAATCTCCTCCGAAGTCACTCCCATGATCTCGCTGAAAGCATCGTTGCAACCGGTGTACTTCCCGTTCTTATCCTTGAAGAAAACCGCCACCGGGAGGGCCCGCAGCAGGGAAGAGATGAACTGGTTGCTCGCCAGCAGCGCTTCTTCCGCCCGCTTGCGCTCGGTGATGTCCAGGGCGGTAAACGTGACCCCGATCGATTGATCCAGCGCATCGATCGGCGTGGAGCTCAACAGCACGTCGATAATGCGGCCATCCTTGCGCTGCCAGCGTGTTTCCACCGTTCCCGTGCCCCAATCGGCGATCTGCCGGTACTTTTCCCTGCCCACAAACTCGAAATCGGCATCGCTGGGGTAAAGAATCCGCGCGCTCTTGCCGATCAGCTCCTCCTGCGTGCGGCCGGTCATCTCGCAGATCTGACTGTTGACCATGGTCAAGACCCGGTCGCGCACCACGCCGATCCCGATCGGCGCGACGCGGAAAATGCTGCTGAGCATATTTTCACGCATCTGCAGCCCGATTTCGGCCTGCTTGCGGTCGCTGATATCGATCAGGCTGCCCTGCAGCGCAACCGGGATCCCGTCTTCCACGATGCGCCGCGTCATGGTCAGCGCCGGGAAGTGGCTGCCGTCCTTGCGCCTGACTTCATATTCATGATAGGAAACTTCCTCGCCGGAAGTGATGCGCTGCAGATTCTCCTTCAATCTTTGCCGTTCCCAGTCCGGTACGACTTGCATCATGTTGAGGCCGGCCCTTATTTCGTCTTCATCATATCTGAACCACTTCAGGCCCGTTTGGTTGACGAAGGTGAGGCGGCCGCGCAAATCGGCTTCGAAAACGCAGAAAGGCAGGGAATTGACCATTTCGCGGTGCTTTTGCTCGCTTCTGGCCAGGGCGCTGTCGGCCTGCCGCCTTTCCCGCAGTTGCCGTTTGGCCTCCTCAAGGGACTCGCGGATCGAGCGGCTGGCCAGGTTCTGCAGCAAGATCACAATCACCAGGAACAGGGTATTGATCAGCCAGAAGCGCAAGGGATCGGACGACCGGGCCGGAGACGTCATGGCGATGAACAAGGTGGCGGCGCTGCACAACCCGGCGGCGGCTATCCCCCGCCACTTTCCCAGCAGCATACCGGCAATGAAAACAACGATAAAATAAGTCACCGATAGGACAAATGCCTGGACGATCAAGAAAATCTGCTTGGCCGCTTGGGTTTTATCCTGATCGCTTAAAACCGGGGGAGTAAAGAGCCTTTGTCCAAGCCTGGATAATAGTTCCTTCATCGTAATGATCATAAAATAAATAAAATTAAAATTCAACGCTTTAATCAAAAATCATCCCCGGCCATTTTTTTGCAATTCGGGTTGTTTTTCTTTATAATGGGTGCACCCTAGAATCGCAGGCCGCCAGCGGCCAGCATAAGCGAGGCACGAAGCAAATGAACCGTCAACGGCACGCTGTCTTTGCCCGCCCGGGAACAGGCTCATGAATCCATCCATTGCCCAATCCTGGTTGGACCTGTTGGAAAACATCGACCTGGGCATCATCGCATTTGCCGTCGCAGAAAAGCGGATTGCGTTTCAAAACCGGGCCATGAAAAACTTCATCCCCGCTCTCGGCGACGATTTTTCGCAGCTCGAGAAATTTTTCCCTGTCGACCGCGAACTCATCGCCGCCGGCAGGCACAGCCAGCACAAGCTGACGCTGGCCGACAAAACCATCGGCTTCACCGTCTACCCGGAGGCCAAC